>SKXQ01000014.1 GCA_007128315.1 Spirochaetaceae bacterium
GAGACTGAACCGCACGAGAACCTGTGTGTTCGACCACTCCTTCATGTTACGAAAATGATCGTGCAGCGGGAAACGCACGGAATGCAGAATTCGTATATTAAAAAAACGTAGAAGCGATACCTTTACGAGTCCGGTGCCTCCGTTGACCAGAATTACCGTCGAGACAATCAACATCAGGAAGGGATTGCGCGCGATCAGTACCGTAACACCGAGAAAAAATCCGACGGCTCGGGACCCGGCATCTCCCATCATAATCTCGCTCGGATATGCATTGTACCAGAGATACCCGGAAAGGCATCCCACGAGAACGAAGGTCATTACCGACCAGTTCGCCGCGTCGGGATAATGTGGTATCAGGAGATGTCCGGATATCTCGGTATGGCCTACAACGAAATAAAGAAATATTCCGATGCTCATGAGCCCGAGAAGAGCCAGCGTACTCGACAGACCGTCGACGCCATCGGTGCAGTTTGTGCTGTTTATGCTCAACCAGAGAATTACAACGGCCAGAATAACGAAGGGGACGACCGGCAGGGTGAACTCTCCGACGATGAACGGAAGCCATATGCGCGACCTGCTGCCGATAAGCACGGCCGCTGCAGCAAGCGCGATCCCGAGATCAAGAACCGCCTTTAGATACTCGCTCCACGCGTGCTCCGAACGGTCGTCGAAAAAACCGGTAAGCATTGCTATATAGGTCAGACCGATAATCGCAAACTGGTTCAGACTGAACGGTACCACGAGTATGCTTACGCCGACGAAAACCGAAATAAACGCAATCCCGGATCCGGTGGGCTTTCCCCGCGCGGCTCCACCCTGTACGGCATACTCCTTGCCCCGATCGCGGGGAAGAAATCGCACTGATTTCGGAAGCAGAAACAGAGTCAAAAAGAAAGCCAGTGTTACCCCCGCCGTAATGAGAAACATATACGACGTAAAAAGCCGGAAAGGCCCGAACACGGGCGTCAGCATCAGTCCAAGTTGATATAGCATAATTCGTGTCCCAGGAGGAAATATCTAACCAGATGATCGTAGCGAGCGGATTGATTCCTGTAAAGCGAGCGTTGTCGCGAACACTGCCCGGGGACGGTGGACAGTTCATTCAATATTGTGTACCCACTTAGGCTATGGACGTTTCTATCAGAGCCACTCGCATGAGGGCAGTTGCAACAACGGCGGTCTGTACGTCTCTCATTGCTGTTGGCAGTTATTTTTCGATTCCGATTCCATGGAGCCCGGCACCGATATCTCTCGCGAGTATGTTCGTGACCCTCGCCGGTCTGCTGCTTGGTGCGAGACGCGGAGCCTGCGCCTGCCTTCTGTACATCGGGCTCGGAGCTCTGGGACTCCCTGTGTTCGCCGGAGGTACCGGCGGCATTGCCCCCCTGCTCGGTCCTACCGGAGGATTCCTCCTCGGTTATCCTCTCTCGGCCTTCGTCGCCGGTCTGATCTTCGACCCGCACAGGAAGACCGTACATGAAGGAAACGTACCAATTTTTCCACGCGCTTTGCTCGCCTCCATTGCAGCAGCGTTGGTTCTCTATGTCCCCGGGCTCCTGTGGCTCATGACCAGTCTCGGGCTTTCCTTTTCAGCCGCTTTTTCCGTGGCGGCAATTCCATTTGTGCCTGGCGATCTTCTAAAAGCAGTCGGCGCGGCTGCTTCCGCGCGCACCCTGCTTGCGGCAGGTCTCATGCAGGACTGAGGTCGTGTCGGGAATTCCGGCCGCCGAACTGCGTTCGCTGTGCGTCCATGCCGGTGGACACGAAATCCTGTCCGGGGTCTCTGCAGTTTTCCATCCTGCAGAAATCGCTGTTCTCTGCGGTCGGGTCGGCAGCGGAAAAACGCTTCTTGCACACACCATGGCAGGAATCCGCAGACCTCAGCTCGGCACCGTGCGTCTGAACGGTCATCGCGTCGCCATGATCTTTCAGGATGCCGGTCACGGACTGATTGGGGAAACCGTCATGGACGATCTGCTGTTTGCGGCGGCTTCGGCAGGCATTTACGGAAACGAGGCGAAAACAAGGGCGATCAGTCTGCTCACCGAAACAGGACTGGAAGAACTCAGTGAGCGTTACACGGTTACTCTTTCCGGGGGTGAATCCCGTCTGGTTGCGATCGCCGGGGCCATCCTCTCGGGTGCCGGTCTCATCATAGCCGACGAACCCTTCGTGAATCTCGACTGGCCGTCGGTACAGACCGTTCTCCGATCGATTCTTCGTCTTCGCGATATCGGTGCCTCGGTCATGGTTATCACACACGAGGTGGAGAAAGTCCTCGCACATACCGATCACCTGCTCGTTATCGACTCCGGGAAGCTCGTACTGAACCGGAGGTTCACTCGCGAAGAAGATATTTCGGACCCCGACAGGTCGATCCTGAAGAACGCAGGTATCAGGATCATCGGTTCACGGAAGGAGCAGTCGTGGCTGTAGACAGCAACACTGGGCTCCGCGTTCGAGTCACCGCTCCGCTCCCCGTCCTCATCTGCGTCGCACTGTTTATCCCTCTGCAGCTCTTCATCGTCCTGTCTCATCCTGCTCTGCTCGCTCCGTCGACGTTTCTTCTGCTGGTCGCTCTGGCCGTTCAAAGGGTTCCTTCGCGAACGGTTGCGAGGGTCCTGTTTCCTGTTCTTCTGCCGGCCTTCATTACCGGTATTGCGCGTGCCGCAGAAACCGCAGAAACGCTGAATCTCCCGTTGTCTGTTGCAACGCTTGTTACAGTTCTTCGTTTTCTCGTCCTCGTAGCGGCGGCATATCTGCTCGTTCGTTCCTGTGCGATACAGGATGTACTTTTACGCTCCGCCACCCGGTCCCCACCGCGTCTTCAGGCGATCCTTTTCGCAGCCTGGTTCGTACTCGCTCTGATACCGGAAACGGCACGGGTAGTACACAATGCACGAACTGCAGTGCTGTTTCGACCCGGCATTCGTCCCGCTGTACGGCTCAGGGCCATCTCGACAGCAGTTCTCCAGCGCCTTCTTACATCCGGACGCAATCGTGCTGCTGCAGTCGCCCTGAGACTTCCAGCAGAAAGTACAGGGGATTCCCCCAGGTGAATGCGCGTGCTATAGTTTCTGACCCAATAATACGCAGGGAGATCTCCAGTGAGTTTAAATTTTGATACACAGGTTTTTGAGAAAGAACACATAAAGTTGTCCGGCACGGATGAATACATCGTCCGCGGAGGCAGACATCTCTTCGATCGTCTGCCGGACGCCTTCGCCGGTGTTAAGACCATAGGTGTAATCGGCTGGGGCAGTCAGGGTCCGGCACAGGCACAGAACCTTCGAGACAGCCTCGAAAAGACCGATGTTACCGTGAAAATCGGTCTGCGCAGCGGTTCCTCATCATGGAAGGCAGCGGAATCCCACGGCTTCACCGAAGCCTCCGGTACTCTCGGCGAAATGTATTCGGTCATACGGGAAAGCGACCTGGTCCTTCTGCTCATCTCCGACGCCGCTCAGGCAGCACTGTACAGTGAGGTCTTCGCTGCCATGAAGCCCGGTGCAACGCTCGGTCTCAGTCATGGATTCCTTCTCGGGCATCTTAAGAGCATCGGAGCGAGTTTCCCTGAACGCATCAATGTCATAGCGGTTTGTCCGAAAGGTATGGGTCCTTCGGTCCGCAGGCTCTATGAGCAGGGTAAGGACGTGAACGGTGCGGGAATCAATACGAGCTTCTGCGTAGAGCAGGACATCGACGGCCGGGCAACCGACATCGCCATAGGATGGTCGGTAGCAATTGGCGCTCCCTTCACGTTCAAGACAAGTCTTGAAATGGAGTACCGCTCCGACATTTTCGGTGAACGAGGAATCCTGCTCGGTGCCGTGCACGGAATCGTTGAACTCCTGTACAGACGCTACACCGCAGCCGGGGTCGATCCGGAACAGGCCTACCGTGATTCGGTGGAGTCAATCACCGGACCGATCTCGGAGACAATCAGTCACCGCGGTATCAAAGCCGTGTACGATGAACTCAGCGCCTCAGACAAACCGGTCTTCGAACAGGCGTATAACGCCGCATACGGACCGTGTTTTGAGGTTCTCTTCGAAATCTATCAGGAAGTACACAGCGGAAACGAAATACGTTCCGTCATTCTCGCCGGAGAACGCCTGCAGCGTTTTGCATGGTCAAAAATAGATACAACGACAATGTGGAAAGTCGGCGAGAAAGTCAGATCGGAACGCGATTCGCACACAACCGGCGTTCACGCATTCACAGCCGGCGCGTATGTCGCCTGCATGATGGCACAGATCGATGTTCTCACCGAGTTCGGCCACGCGTACTCCGAAATAGTGAACGAGTCCGTTATTGAGGCGGTCGACAGTCTCAATCCGTATATGCACTTCAAGGGAGTTGCATACATGGTAGACAACTGTTCGACCACTGCCCGTCTCGGCGCACGAAAATGGGCACCGTGTTTTGACTACCGTCTCGCACAAGGTGGATTTGCGGCACTTGACGCCGGCTCAATCGATTCGCGACCGATGAAGAAATTCGATACGCATAAAGTACACGAGGCTGTATCGATTCTTGCGGAAATGCGACCGTCGGTTGATATTGCGGTCAACTGATCACGTAGAACACAGGCTGGCTCACCGGCAAACGCGGTGAGCCAGAGGTACTATCATGCGCTGCCCACGATGTTCCGGCCTGGATGACAAGGTTATTGAATCGCGAAGCCTCGCTGCGGGTGAGAGCATACGTCGTCGACGACAATGCCTCCATTGCGGGTACAGGTTCACCAGCTACGAACGCATCGAAGAAAAACAGCTCATGGTTATCAAGTCAAACGGACGGCGTGAGCCCTTTGACCGGTCAAAAGTTCAGAGGGGCATACAGCGTGCGGTCGAAAAACGACCCATCGGGCAATCTACCGTTGACCTCGTGATTTCCGAGATCGAAGACGAAGCCGCCATGAAAGGCCTTCCCCATCACGAAATTCCAGCACGCGAAATAGGCGAAATGATTCTGAGTCAGCTGTACAGGATCGACAGGGTTGCATATATACGTTTCGCGAGCGTTTATCGGAACTTCTCTACTGTCGAGGAGTTTGTCAACGAAATCGAAACCATATCGGAAGGGAAACAGAGTCGTAGCGATTCTCACCGGGAAAAAGAATCCGAGGACCGTCAGTATGAACTGTACGAAGACATGAGTTCTTTAGCGGCGGAGGGACTTGAACCCCCGACCGAACGGATATGAGCCGTTTGCTCTACCACCTGAGCTACGCCGCCATGTCTCTGAGAACGAGCGCTAAACTATCAGCGTAGACCGTGTTCTGTCAATGCTCAGACAAGGTTATGTTTTCTCGCCGCTTCAAAAAGCCTGCCGAACCAGATATTACGAGTACGGTAGTCAAGCTTATCGGTATGCTGTTCGATGCGCGACAGCCTTTGCTGAACGATCTTGACTGATCGTCCTATCTCGGTTGTCTGATCGTCATAACGGTCGATTCTGCGTTTCGGCAGGACATTTGCGTACCAGAAATAGTACAGCGGAACGTGAGGATCGATTTCCGACGAGTGCAGTGTCCGTGTACAACCGCGCAGTAACTGTATGGCTTCGTCGGTCTCGCCCGTTCGACCGAGAAGATACCCGGTGTAGGAGTCTACGAGCTTCCTGAACACCGCGTCCGTGTTCCCGTTTGCGCGTTCTTCGATCCCCGAGAAACCGCTCCTCCAGTCCGGCCGCGTGATCGAAACTCGCGGCGCCTGATCTTCCGTCCATTCGATACCACGCACTCGGACGAGTGCTTCGTCGGACCGATCGAGCATGTCGAGGGCTTCTGCTGAAAAGAACTCCCGCTCCGGGGTATACGCGACTGAATCCAGGGTATCAAGACACTTTTCGGGAGCCCCCTCATACGCACACGCACGAGCGTACCAGAGAATAAACGCTGACTGTGCATCCTCTATACCGAAAACCGATGATTCACGAATACCGGCATCGAAGCACTCGATCGCGATCGTGTACCGACCCAGCTCCATCTGGCAGCGCCCGCGTAAGAAAGCAGCAAAAAGTTTCCAGCTGCGCAAGCCGGCCGCACCGGAAACCGACGCGGCCTGATCGCAGAGTTCAAAACAGTAGCTGTAGTTTCCGTAGAGAAAGGTCGCGATTGCCTCGAGACATAAAGACCGGGCCCTGTGAATAACATCAAATCCTTCGTTTGCAGAGCTGCGAGCCATCGCGAAGTACTCGCGCGCCTCGGTGACGTTCCCTGCCGACAGCTGGGCATAGCCGATTTCGATCTGGGCTTCGGCCGCTCCGGACTCGTCACCGGTTTCCTGAAAGCGCATCGCTGCGCGTCGCGCACACCTGCTACTGTCGGAGACAGAGCCGTGTGCGGCAAGCCAGCGCGACCGCTCCAGAAGAAGGTCTCCACTCTGATCAGTTTCGCCGGCTGAGAAGTAATGGCTCCAGGCCGAAAAATTCCCGTCGCTCAGGCTTCCCGCGTCGGCGATCTTCGGTCTCGATGGTAAGTCCCTGACCCGTGCCAGCGTAAGGACGTACAATTGTCGTTCGACTTCGCGTCTGACCCGTGCCGAATCGTTCATGACCGGAAGCGTCAGATCACCCGACGATGCAGCGTCTACGATATCGGTTTGAGCCGAATGAAACGCACTCGTAAGATATGCCTTGAGCACGTGCAGTCTGACCTCGGGCTCAGGATGGTCACAAAGGAGCTTATAGCGACTTCGAGTAATTCCGAGTAAACCCGTGGCAAACATGCGGTACAACTCGTTCTGCACGTGAAGCCGTATCGTTTCCGTCTGACCGGCGAGCCTGCCTGCGATTCGGTCCGTCAGTTTTTCACTCGTCGGGTACGGAAACACCGGACTGTATACAAGTCCGGCGGATGAGAGCGATTTCCAGATGTCACGACTCAGCGTTTTCGGTACGTTCAATCCCGACAGCAGTTCCGAGAGCTCCTCCGTGGTCGGAAAATGTGTAGCAATTGACGCGAGATACAGAGCGATCATTTCGTGTTCATTGAGAACCGAAACGACAATGTCATCCAACTCACGGTCACGCTGCTCAATGTGCTCGATCCCCTGCCCGACTCGCTCGATCATCCACAGGTACTGGTACAACTGGAGCGCCCGGCCTCTCGTTAGAATCCGAACTCTTGATGATGCATCGCGATGAAGATGAGGAGGGAGATTTCCGAGAAACTCGGATATCGCTGCAGGATCAAGCGCTCGCGTAGCCAGTTTTATCGATTGAAACTCTCGTAAAGGGGCAGGTATGTGCGCGGTGTATGAAGAAGCCACGACGCAGAGTGTTCCCCGTTCCCCTGCTGCTCGTACCGCACGTGCGATAGCGTGCAAGTGTTCTGACGAATATTTTTCGATTCTCTGGAGCACGAACACGGCGGGTATGTTATCGGCTGCACATTTTGCAACAAACGCCCTGAGAAATAGCGTCAAAGCATGAGTGAACTCATGCGACAGCGAGTCGGGGTGTACCGAACCGGGTGGCTTATCGAACGGTCGATGAAATACCCACCTGATGTTCTGCCACAACTCGCGCTCGTACTCGGATAGAAACTCGGGCACGCGATTCATGAACGGGTGTAATCCGAGAGCCTGGAATGCACTCAGCTCCGTATCGTCGGGTACTGAAGCAATACACTCAGGCACCGGCAGCTCGTGTTGTGATGCGAGACAAGCCGCAATTTCGCGGACTATGGCGAATACCCCGCTGCCGGGAACGCCGTAGACGAGCGTCAGGCCGGGATCTCTCCGGTCCGTCTGTGACAAGGCTTCAATGAACTCGGTAATCTGCTGGCACAGGGGCTCAACGAGATGAGAATCCCGCACAAACCCGGCGAAGTCCGGTAGAACAACAGCGTGGTCGTGGATACCTTCAACGCGCCACATATCAAGTTTGCGCTGCATCTGGAGAAACTGTGCAAAATCGGCTGAAGCATTGGATCCAATCCAGAAACAGCTTTCTACGGCAGCGTTCTGCAGGAGCACATTCATTCGCCTGTGCGCTTCTGAGCGCTCGGCACCGCGGAGATACTCCATGACCATGGAAAACCCGTGTAGATCCTGCCGGTTGTCCATGAGAATCTCGTAGGCCTTGTAGGCACCGTGTACTATACGGCCAAGATCGTGTGAACTGCTCGAGCGAAACTCGCCGTAGACTGTTCCGTTTTCTTCGACGTGTACTGTTCCACCGCTGTACTCGAGCGCGGAACAGAGATCGCGGACCAGTCTCACAAGTCCGTCGCGATTTACTTTGAGCAGTTGCCGGTAACCGGCAATCTCTATGAGCAGATAATACATGCAGTCCCTCTATAGGACTTATCGAACAGAGATGCACCGCGTTTTATAGCTCAGGATTGACTTCGATATCTGATTGGCGTTCGATAGTCCCGTCGTACTGATCGCCGTACAGCACCTTGAGCAGATAGGAGCTGTCCTCCGACTCAAGTTCGATAAAACGCAGAGCCAGAAACAGGCGGTCCGAACCCGCTATCGTGCGTACGACCCGAGCACCGATACGAAGTGTCCTGATAGTCGTGTCAACCGATACCTCGACACCCGCCCCGGCGGCTATTTCCGGAGAATCAACCGGCAGCGCCACCAGCATACCCGAGGCGCTGATATCGAAAATTTCGGCTTGTGTGGGTTCAGGACGTACTGCTCCCTCAAAATAGCCGTTCTCGTTCAGGGAATACGCGAGGACGCTGCAGAACTCACGAACATGGTCTATGATTTCAGCGTCAAAGTACTTTCGTGCCTGGTTGCCGCCGACAAGTGCAAGATAACCGACGACATAGCGGCGATACAGAATGGGGGCGTAGAGTTCTGACCCACGTTCAAATGAGGAAATTCGTTCGATCTCCGCAGCAAAATCGGCCATAAGCGTTGCTTCGTTGTGCAGTTGCTCCATTGCGAGCGCATGCACATCGTCCTCGGTCAGAACGTGCTCAACTCCAACCTCATGCGCAATCGTATCGTTCATCGGGAGCAGGAGTATTCGTCCGGAACGCGTGATAATCCGCTCGGCAAAACTCGAGGGCCTCCGCGCTCGGAACATTACAATCTTGCTCTCAGCCTTGATGCTCAGTGCATAGTCCCGGAATGATTTCAGCAGGTCCGCTATGCTTGAAGGGTCGAAACGGGCACTGAGATTGATATCCGCGTCCGGCTCCACGTAGCGCAGCGAACTGGGAAAATCGAGACCGAGCGGAAGTCCTTCGAAAAACAGCCGTGCAGCGAAGTCTTCCGGCGGTCGTACGCGTTCGAACTCGCGCTGGAGACGCCTGTATATCGCGAGCGGGTTATCTACCAGAACTCCATCCGGATCCACACGCCGCACACGCGTGCGAAAGGTCATGACATGCCCGCCGGACGAGAAATACGCCTGTATGGTCTCCCGCTCGTGAAGGTCATGAGAACCACTGATCGCTATCACGAGGCGGTACTCGGTAAACTCCGTGATCCGCCCGGTACACCGACGGGTCCCATAGTGGAGGTCGATAAGCGTCTGCCGGTCAATCAGCCCTCGAAGAACATACTCTTTCTGCACACGCTGCATGGCGACTGCCATCTACACCTCCATCACAAGCCGCGATCCCGGTCGAGAGACAGCGCCTCAAGATCCACGTGCAGGTCCACAAGGCGCGGTCCTGCCGTACCTGTTTCGACAATCATGTCGCCACGTACCGACAGCTCACCTCGAAAAAGCCGTACCGGAATCACCTGCTCCTCAGACTGGTCACTGTGTACCGGTGCAGGGATACCAATCAGATAAGAGTCCGGCAAGGCGTCGGAGTCAATCGCGCGCTGAACGCGACGATGCACGATAAAAATCCGCTCGTGCCGTGTAACGTCGGCCAGCGTATCGCCGGAGACAAGCCGTTCGAGTACCTCGAGAACAAACTCAACGACTCTCGCCTGCGAACGATCCATTGGTCGCACTGCAAGTCGTCCTATCTGATCGTCTTCTGGCGTAACGGGGCGAGCGCTGGCATCCACCGGTATCAGGAGACTCTCCAGGGTAACCGATACCGGCTGAAAACCGCTCGGTGCGGTTCCTGTGCTGTGTATCACCGGGTCGATGCGCGACCGGCTCCCCGGGGCGATCGGCTGCCGGACCTCCTGATTCACCGCGTCGGGCAGTCTCGATTCGGGTCGACGCCCCTGCTCGACCGGTGCACAGGCAACCGTCATTGAGATAAGCAGTACGATCTTCGCGGAGTATACACAGCGTACTGGTCTCAACAGGTAATCTCCTTGGCACTTCAGTGTAACAGATTCTGCTGTTACACGACAGTCTCCGCTGTTCAGATCGTATCCCTTTACACGACCGATACGCCCGGATAAGCTCCGGTCACGTGACAGAACTTGACGCAATTATTCAGCATCTGAATAGTGCCTACGATCGACCTATTCGGGATCCGGTATGGCACCACGTGTATCTTTCGGAACCCCTCGTTACACTCGTGAGTCGCCCGGAGATGCTGAAACTGACCAGAATCAAACAACTTGGACCGGGCTATCTTGTCTACCCGGGTGCCACGCATACCAGACTGAATCACAGCATAGGTGTGTTTCATCTTGCCCGGAGGATAATCCAAAAACTCGTGTTCTCCGCTTCGTGTCCGTCGCTGACTCTGATCGGTGTCAAATCATTCCTTACGGCGGCGCTCCTCCACGATCTCGGTCACTTCCCCTACACGCACAGTCTGAAAGAGCTTTCGCTCAAAGAACACGAGCATCTTGCCGCACTTGCGATACGCGGAACGGATCTTGGTGCTTATATTCGTGATGCAGTCGGCGCCGACCCGGACATGGTAGCTTCCATTATTGACGAAGAACGCATTGCACCTGAAGGAACGGAACTGACCCTGTACCGTTCAATACTTTCCGGCGCTCTCGATCCGGATAAACTCGATTATCTGAACCGTGATGCCTACTTCTGTGGTGTACCCTACGGTCTGCAGGACGTGGATTTCGTGATAGATCAACTCGAACCCCTGCCTGATTACCGGCTTGCCCTGAAGCGGGATGGTATTCAGGCCGTAGAAACCATACTTTTCAGCAAGTATCTGATGTATCGGGCCGTGTACTGGCACAAGACGGTTCGCGTCGCAACTGCGATGATCAAGAAAGGGCTTTATCTGTCGCTCCGCGACCAGTATATCATGCCGGAATCACTGTACGGTCTGGACGACGAGTCCTTTGTCCGGGTCATGCAGGACTCGGGCAGCCCTTCGGCAGAAATCATCGGTGATGTCTCAATGCGAAGGTTTCACAAGGTACTGTATGACATTCCCTTCGATGCGGAAAACCCGACAATCAACCAACTCTCAGACATGGGAGTACGGACCCGCCTGGAAGCGGAAATAGCACACGAGTTGAAAGGCATCCCTGGTGTCGCCGTGGATGAAACGGACGTCATTGTCGATATACCTGAGCGGGTATCTTTTGAGGTCGAGATACCAATAACCGAACGGGGCCGCATACAGGACTTCCCGGATGCAGGAAGCGTGTTCACGACCGATGTGGTTCGCGAGTTTACGGCCTCTCTTCGACGCGTTCGCGTCATGTGCCGACCGCAACCGGGTCTGACAACAGAACAAACAGCACCGATATTCGCGTCAGCCTTCGGTCAAACCGCAGCTGACCGAAGTGGATTTCAGGTATGAGTATGCGACAGTCCAAAGTAATGAAAGAACGAATACGACGCGTTAATCTGCTCTTCAGAGAGCTCGGTTACGAGTGTGCCGACGGAGAACTGGTCGACGAGACGTACAGCACCGGTGTCGAGCAGGATGAGTTTCAGGCCGGCGTTTTTATCGATCGCGACAGCAAGTTCCTCGAGATCGCCTTCAGCTTCTCGTTCTCCGCATCGCTGGAAGAGTTCGTCCGCAGTAAGCTCGAAGAGCTGTTTCAGATCTGCTACGAGTTCGGGTGTTATACCAACGTGCAGACATCGAAACGCGAAATAGTATTTTCAGTCTTCTCAAAAGTATATTACGCTGGTCTTAACTACTTCAGCCTCAAAGAGACCGTCCGTGATTTTCGCATGGCTGTTGACGCTATTGCCGAATCACTCGACATTCAGAGAGAGATTTCCGGGGAGGATGACGATGGATCTGCACAATCTTCGTGAAGATGAAGTGATACGAGTCATCAGGGATCTCTGTGACGAAGAGATCCGGTCGCAACGGTCAGGCTATTTAACGAGTCCGGACTGCCAGCTGGATGCGGCGTGTTTTGTCCTCAACCGGATCGCTCCCCGCTATGTGAGTTCCGGCAGGGGACTTGCGCACACCTTATCTGACAGCGAACACGACACGCAGGGAAAAATCGATCTCATTGCACTCGCGCACGAAGGACTCAGGCGCGTAACATCGGTCAGGCGGTCGTATTATGATTCGGGGGATGCAACCGAAACGTCGCGCTCCGACTTCGTGTTCGTGTATCCGGCAATCAGTGGCCGCGTCATTTGCGGAAGAACCTTTGAACCGGCCTCCGGAGTACGTGTCTCACTGATCCGGGACGGTAACCTGGTTCCTATGGAAGACTCGCGATGGCCGAACCCCTACGACGTTACCGTTAACACCCGGGGAACCTACACGTTTCTCCCGCGGAGCGTCGAGGCAGGTGCCGCCGAGAGACAGAACGCGGAGTTCTGCATCAAGGTTACCGGAGACTCTTACGAGGAACTGAAACATTACTTCGTGGTTTCCGGGGCAAAAACCCCGGTTCAGGCAGTGCAGCCCGGCACATATGCGGAGTACCATCTCCCGGAACTCTACGTCATCCCTCGCTGAACTGACGCACCGGATAAAACACGCGGAGTTGGACCTTCGGCCCCTTAGAAGTACTCTGTGTGTATCTGTACATCGTGCAGACGGCCGGGAACCTGGTCTTCAACGAAGGAGAGAACCTTGTTCATGACTTTCTCTCCGTACCGGCGGTTATTTGATACAACGGCCGCCCCAATCTGCCCGAACATGAGACTGTCCTGAAGGTCAACCTCGGCCACACTGATCTTGAATTTCCGAATAATACGGTCTCGTAGCGATACCATGGTTACACGCTTTTCCTTGATTGATGTGACATCAGGAAGCTCAATGACAATCTGTATCATGCTGACAGCCATCATATACCGTCGATATCTCCCGGCAGATCGAACAGATCCCGGACGTTATCGAGCGTCAGGTCGCTTTGACCGACACTGTCGCCCTGTCTCGCCTTCAGAGCCAGAAACTCCGTATTGTACGCCAGCGCGAGGTTCGAGACCTCGTCGGCGGGTTGATTTCCATTGACCTTCACCTGCAGATTATACCCGGGCTCTGTAATTCCCCGGCTCATGACGTAGACCGGATCGGACACAGTCATACAGAAGTACGGTGCATACAGAAACAGAAGGACCCCTAACATCGAAAGTATGATCAGGAAATAGATCAGACTGTCTCGCGCCTGACTCCGCGATATTGGCCTCAGACTCAAAAACACCTCAACAGTTCCCGAAGCTATCCAGGTATAATCCGACGGTCCGAACTGTCGTGAGAACTCAGCGTCGGAGTAGCGCGCATACCGTGCGTGTCCGCTTTCGCGCACGACCAGTATGGCCTCGTCATAGTCAGCGAACTGCTGCAGTCGAGCTTCCGCTGCGGCGTCTGAAAGCCCCTGGGCACGGATCTGTTCGGCCGATGCAAGAACGCGTTCGCGATAACTGCGTTCGAAACCGGGGATGTCAATGAATACGTCGAGAAGCGAAAACAGCATTAGAACAGCGACAAAGGTCGTTACAACAAGCGATGCCAGCCGTCCGACGTGCTTTTGAGTGACGACGCTGTCGGTGTGTTTAATGTTGCGAAACAGCTTGAGAGCTCGAAGCAGTCGCAGGACTCTCGCGATACGGATAGCCTTGATTATCTTGAGCAGGTTAAGACTGCGCCCGAGTCCAATGATCGGTGCCCCGCCGACGATTATGGCTGCAACCTGTGGACCCGAAGCGAACAGCAACAACGGAAGACTCGCAACAAGGTCGATCCAGCCCCGCTCGTATCGGATATAGTGTCCGGCGCGTCGCCGAATGAATGCGAAATAAAACCGCGTCAGAAACTCGATTGAAAACACAACGTCGAGCACGAGTGCTGTGTACAGAATCATCCGACGCGAAGCCCAGCTCCAGTTACGCAGTTCCGAATAATCTTCCAGGAAGCTCTGAACGATTACAAGAACGATTGCGATCAGAATAATATTCTCGAGTATTGTCACATATCGGGGTGAACGCGCTGATTCAGTCACTGTTCTTCCTCTCTGAAGCTCTGCATTGTCTGCGATACTTACCACATGACCTCCGCTGCGATACTGTAGAGCTCATCCAGTATCTTGACGTCGAAGCCGTAAAATTTATAGTTCCGCCTCGCAACGCTGAACCAGCTTTTGTCCGGTGTATCCGCCCCTCGGTCCACCTTCTGATTCGGCTGAAAGCCTCGTGCCCGCGAGGAGAAGATAGATGCGAGTCGCGATGTTGCCTCGATGTTCGGGTTGTCGACGAAAGACATGTTCGCGTGTACTGATGCTGCGACGACCGCATCGGGCACCGCAGGAAGACGCTTTACGAGCAGTCCCCGCGCCGTCTCGGCGAAGGCCGGCTGGACGAGTCCGCTCGAGTAACTGCTCTGTCCCCCATCGCCGCTTGAGACAAGATAGATAGCAGGCTTCAGCAGAATATTGACATCCAGAAGCGCCTGTACATGCTCGCGCCCCATACGAAGCCGTTGCACTTTCGTAAGCTCGAAATGCGTGTATCCGCGCCGCTGAAACAGCTCGTCCAGGTACTTTTTCGAAAATCCGTAGTATACGGCTGCCAGCGGCCCTGTCATCGCGCGGCGCGACTCGGGACGGGTCAACAGCATCTCTACCGATCGGCGTACCTGCTCCCGCGATTGCCCGCCCGCATCGGCCTTCTGGGTCATAAACGAGATAAAATCGAAATTCACGCGTCGATCGAGCAGGAGGTCAAGAAATGCCGGTATTTCAGTGTTTATGATGTCTGTCAGAGACGTAAAAAGGAGCGAAAGGATCTCATGGTCCGGGATACCCCCAAAAAACTGTGGCGTTCGCAGGGTGGGCATAAGCTGGGAACCGTTTGCGTTCAGAAACTGAAGGATCTGTTCTTCCTTCTGAAGCGGTGTGTAACTCTTCAGCGCGGGATTAGCCAATAAACGGTTAATGAAGCCTTTTGAGATCTGTATTTGTGAATTCATGGTTTACCAGTATGATATATAGTAATGATTCGCGCCCGATCTGCAAGATTCCTGCGCTCCTGAGACGATATGAACACCTTCTGTAGGACAATCCGTCTCTCCCTGCGCACGTATATGGTCCTGTTTCTCTGTATCGGCATGTGTGGGGCTTTGGTAAAAGTTCAGGCTGATGAAACAGGCGTCTCCGACTTCCGTTCAGCTTCGCAGGCATCGCTGTTCGCGTACGGACGACCCGATCCCCGCGTCGAAGTGTTTCTCGATGGCAGCTGGCAGACCGGCGCAGCTCTGCAGCTCGGTCTTCGCAGAGTGTTAACCGACGACATTAGAGGCAACTGGGCCATTGAACAGGTCTCTCTTCCGGGATTTGAAAGCAGAACCTTCAGCAATATCGTCGATCTTACGCTGTCGGTGAGGCTTGACGATCGCTACTACTTCGAAACCGTGTTCATCGATGATTTCGACCTCGACTCGATGCTATTCGGCTATGACGGGCAGAATGACGAGTTCGTGCAGCGGGTGCGGGTGGGTCTCGGTCCGATTGCAATCGATCAATACCCCGGTCTCGCCGCGGGTGACGCCGGGAAATCGGTGTTCGGGATCGACACCCGGTTCCGCGGCGCGTCGTCAATTACCGAAGCGATGGTGCGCTTTGAGCAGACGCAGCCAGACCTGCTTCGCTTTCAGGGCGGTGCCGAGCTCAGCCGTTCGCGCATTCCAGTTCTCGAGTACGTGCGAGGGCGGCGCTTCGTTCTCCCCGACCGACCGGTCTCTGCACTGCGCGTATTTATCGAAGCCGATTCAGGCATCGAAGCGGCCGACGGAAGGAGATACCGGGAAATCGATCTCAACCGCGACGCTGTCGTGTCTCTGTCGCAGGGAACAGTACACCTCAGGGAACCGGCCCGGGGCCGCGTGCTCGCCACCTACACCACCGAAAGCGGTGCGGTCACCGGTGAGCCAGGGACGGGGGCGGATTTCGTCGTCCCGGTAGACGAAACCGGTTTCCTTGCCACGACCGGCCTCGCCGGGGCTGCCGGCCGGTTCGAGGCAACGATTTCGACACTCGGTGTGGCGCGGGTTATTGACGGTGACAGTTCTCTCCCGCCTGACGGGCCCGGGGAGACATTCCTCGACCGTATCGGTCGCCGATCCGACCGACCCATGCAGGACGCCCTCTTCGTCGAGATAGACGGATCTGCAGCCGCCCTCCTCTACGAGCCGGGCTACTTCAGCCCCTTCGAGCGGCTTGACGCCTACGCGATATCCCGGCCGCGGGATGCAGGCGAGTTCCCGGATCTACGCTTTGTCCGGCGCGACGGTACAGCCGAGTTCGTCCCGGATAATGAGCCGGCTGCCCGATTTTCGCCGGCCGGTGACGAACTTCGTTTCGGCAGCCTCGATTCCGGTGATCCGCGTGCCCGCTACCCCTTCTCTGCTTACCCTGCGCTCTACGGACCGGCGGTATCACCCGAACCCGGGTCTGCGGCTATACCCTTCGACATACTCCTTGAAGTCACCGACGAGGTCGATACGATCAGACTTCCCTCGGGCGTCGTTCCGGGTTCCGTTGAAATGACGAGAAACGGCATTCCCGACTCCCGTTTCGATGTCGAATCGGGAGGTCGTGTAAGTCTGCAGACGCCGGCGCTACCTCAGGACGTTCTCGAGTTCCGGTTCCGCACGAGCGACGACGGATCGGCCTCCGGTACTATCCACGGTGCGTTCGGTTCGCGCACCCGGATCGCCGAGCGCTCGGAGCTTTCCACCGGTCTAAGCTACACGCGCGACCTGTCGGAGAACCCGTTTACCGAGCGGGCGAACGAATCCGTCGCCGAAACCGTTGCAGCGCTGTCGTGGCGGTTCACCGGAGACTCCCTGCAGGCGGCAGCCGGTGTGCGCATACGTGGGACCCTTCCGGATACAACCGGCGTCAGGCGACTCTTTGACCTCGACGCAGAGCAGATTGCCGTACCGGTACAGCCCTGGCGCAGTCTCCCGGGGGCAGTACCCTCACCGGCTCTCGAAATTCGAGACCGCGACGGACGTGCAACCGTCGAGGACAGCGAGGAGGTCGAGGACCGAACCCCCTGGAGCGGGGACCGCGGACGCCTTCTTTTTCGCGACTATCAGACCGAAAGCGGCTTTCGTGCCTTTGGAAGCGATCTGGACCCGGATCGTGTCTACGCGCACGTAGACGGTAGCTTTACCGGACCGTATATCGCCTCGCGTCCCGGCACCAACGCAGGCAATGCGGCCGACCGGGCGCTGGTCATGGACTACGAGCTCGACTCTCCCGACGACTGGGTCAGCGCCCAGCTGCAGTTTGGACCCGATACGCTCACGCATGCTCCTGGTGGCATGCGATTTCGAGTCGAGACTGTCGGCGTAGACGAGTCGGTCGATATTTACCTGCAGCTCGGCGCGACGGCAGAAGACCTCGACGGCGACGGTGTACCGGACAGCGGACGAAGCGCCCTGCAGCCCGCGCTCGATTTTACGCACACCAACGAGGGAATTACGCTCCAGGCGGGAGGACTTCCCCTGCCCGACGGCAGTGGACAGGCTGCCCGGGAAGACCTTCTGCAACGCGGCTTCCTGGCATCCGAAGACGGGAACCGCATCGTAACGCGTCGAATCGCTGAAGGCGTCAGCACTGCCGGTATCTCCGCCGAAGACCGCGAAGTCGTCGTGACCTTCAGCGCTGCCGAAGTACAGCGCATGGGTACTCCCCGCGCGGCGCGCCTGGTCGTTGTTCGCACCGGGGATACGATCCCAGCCGCACAGCCGGCCAGCGGCGCTGTTCTCATTTCCGATGTTGCCTTCTTTTCGCGCCCGCTTTCGGCCCGCAGCCTCGGCGGGGACGGAAACGAGACAGCAGATCCACGAACCGTCAGCAGCATCCCAGAGTCCGAACTCAGGCTATCCGACGATACGCGTCTGCCGGACTCATCGTTCCTCGTCTCGGTACACCCGGAGACGGGGATATTCCGGTCCGGCACGGACGCGTCGACCATGAACCGTGTGCTTTCTGTCCGAGCCGACGCAGGGACACACATAATGCTGACCGGGCTGCACGAAGAAGCGCGTCTCGACGCGTACAACCGATTCGTCGTGTACATCCACACCGGGACGGTTCCCGAAAATCAGACCGTGTCGGTCAAGCTCAGGAGTGGTTCTGACGGTCGTTACGCGCTCGGCGCATCGATCGACCTGCCATCGAGTGCAGACTGGCAGCGCATCGAAGTCGATACCTCTACAGGCCATGTTACCCGGTACTACCAGGGAAACAGCTCGACCGCCGGTCTCGAAGCAGAGCGAATCGGGACGGCTGAAATCGACCGGATAACTCCGATACGGCGTACATCCATAGGCCTGTCATCCTCAGAGGCAGCAGACTGGACCGTCTACCTGGATGAACCGCATCTTGCCGGAAGTCGCAGGCGTCTTGACGCAAACTTCAGCGCGAGTCTGAGCTATCAGGGGCCCGAGCAGTGGTTCGAGCTGCCGGGTAGCGTTCAGGCAGGCAGATTCACCTTCGATTTTGCAGGAAGCGCAGACGTGTCCCAGGTCGATGCGAGCGAGACGCGACTTCGTACCGACACCGTACGCATCGACGGGAACACCGGTATTAATCTCGGCGCAATCCGGCTTGAGCTCGACGCAGACTGGGTGTATGCGCCTGCCCTCGATGAACAGATTCTGCTTTTCGGTCACGGCCTTGCAACGGCTGCTCCGTGGCGCGGACTGACCGCTTCGGAAACCTACACACGCAGCATGACGGGGATCGGTACGACGGTCGAACGACACCTGCTGTCAGCAGCGTTTTCGACTGATCCGTGGGACTCGCGGGCATCCGCTACACGCAGCAGTCGCAATGATCGGTATCAAAGGCATCAGACCGCTTCGTTTACCTACGCCCCGTTTGCCGGCAGCCTTCGACTCGCACAGGCGGGTCGTCGTGATCCGCTTCCCCCCGATACACCGTATCTGCACAGCTGGTTCCGGTCGTTCTCCGGTCTGCTTCCGGCACAGGATGAGACGGTGGCACGGAGAACCTTTGAAGGCCGCTTCGCCTTGACACCGGAGTTTCGCGCGATATCTCCGTCGCTCGTATTCGACAGCCAGTGGACGGCGCTGCCTGCCGTACCACAGCTTTCTGCGACGTCGGTGGGCAGAATTGAGGTCGGTATCGCGACCTTCGGAGACTCCGGCGTCCGTCTGACGCCGTTTTACCAGCGCAGGCTCACCATTACCGAAACGAATCGGTTTCTTTCGACCTACCAGGACGACATTGCGATCGTAACTGAGTCACTCGGGCCACAGGAGCAGATCATGTACCGGTCGGTTCCGTTTCTCGAGCTCTTTCCGGACAATGCGTCATCGGTTCTGTCTCACATCGATTCCCGACGCGCTGCGACGAGCTATACGCCCGCCGTGGGCCTGGAGTTCCGGCGGCCCTTCGGAACACGCTTACTGGACCTGATAGTACCGCATTATTCCTCGGTAGAAGCTGCCCGGGAGTACAGGGCGGAAAACGACAGCACGGATACCACCGGCAGAATCACGCTCGAAACACGCGCTCTTGCGGTGAACCTGTTCGGTTCGCTTGGCGTGTATCCCCTGACAGGACTGTTTCGGACCGATGAATATGAGTCACGTATACGTGTGAGGCTCGATTACCGGGATCGCCTTCGCGACGTCGTACAGCAACAGTACCAGACCGGGTTTGAATGGAGGGTGTTTCCGTCCAGTTCAACCGAGATCAGTCTGCTCAACGAAACGACGATAGACCTTGGTGTGAGCAAAGGTTATGAGCACCGCACCCGGCTGAGGGCCACGCTCGAGCACGGCGACAGCGGTATTGCAGAAGGTCTTCGCGTTCCCCTGACGTACGAACAGTCACTGCTGCGTTCAGAACACGATCTCGAACTTGTGGTCCGACGCTCGGAAACACCGACTGAGGCCGAGCTGCTTCGAATCACCGCAGGCACCCGCCTGCTCGCGCTCTACGACCAGACCCTGCGCATTACGCTCGGGGGAAGAATCGGATACGAGGTCAACGGCGCGTGGACCGATGATCTGCCGACCATTGATCGACTCGGCGTCGAACTGCGCCTCGAAGGAAGACTTCGGTTCTAGGTGATGATGAAAGATAGCCTGGTGTAATGGATAAGTATTCAAAACAGGGATATATTCCAGAAAACAAACACGGAGGAACGGTATGATGAAATCGCGCGTTCGTCGTATATGCGCATATTTTTTGAGCACACTGCTCATCCTGGCGGCGGGGAGTCTGACCGCACAGGAAAGCCCGGAACCGGCTGCCGGTGACGAGGCCCCTCAGTTCGGGTTCGGGGTGAATCTCGGGCTCGGCGTCAGAACCTTCAGGAACCCTGAGTTTCCGGACGATCCGGATGCATCAGAGTTCATTACCTGGCAGAGCCTGCAACTGAACCCGGATATAGCCTTTGGTAAACTCGGAGTCGGGCTCGATCTGACGCTTAACTACACGTTTACCGGCGGGGAGTTTGGCGACGAGTTTACCGTCAGAGCCGAAGACTGGATCCCGGACGATGACACGAACTTTTTCGAGCTGTATCTGCCAAAGATTCGCTATGTACGCTGGGCTCGGAAAGGCGACCCGCTGTTTCTCCTTTTCGGGCAGATTGACGGCGCCGTCCTCGGCAACGCATTCATAGTCGGAGGGTATACCAATACCCGCTTCCTGCCTGAACGGCCCATTTTTGGTGCACAGGTGGATGTGGACGGCTCGCTGTTCAGCTTTCCCTACCTCGGCGTGGAGACCTTCGTTTCTAACGTAGCCGCCTTCGATCTGTTCGGCAGCAGGCTGTATGTGCGCCCGCTCGCCGATCTCGATGTGCCGCTGCTTCCGGCGCTTGAAGTCGGAACCACGGTCGTCACCGACCGGGATCCCTGGTATTTTGAACGTCGAGATCCGGACAGCGACCTGCACGAATCGACCGAAACGACCAGTCCGGTCACGATCTGGGGTCTCGACCTGAGACAGCCGGTTCTGAACACCCCTGTGCTTTCGCTCGCACTGTTTTCCGACGTAGTAAACCAGAACAATAACTGGGGAAGCATGGTCGGATTCGGAGGCCGAACGCTCGGATTCCTGAGTTTCGGTGCACAGGCGCGTTTCCTCGGAGAAAACTTTATTCCTTCCTACTTCGATGGATCCTACGACCTTTTCAGGCGTTCCCGCTACGAGGTCTACCGTGGAAATGCTACCGTCGAATCCTATGTCGGGTGGCTTGCCTCTCTCGGCTTTTCATTCCTGCAGGATCAGCTGGTATTCAGCGCATCCATGGAAGGGCCCTTTGAAGCACCCATTACCGATGTCGACGGTGACGGTCGCCCGACGCCACAGGCCCTCGCCCGCAACCCCATTCTCCGTGGCAGTTTCCTGATCGGAGACGGTGTCATTCCGGGTATCACTGTCGGGGCGAACTACGAAAAACGCAATCTCCAGACCATAGGCGACGTCATCAGTCCGGAGGACGCAGTTATCGGTGCCCGCATTAACTATCGAACCGGTCCTGCCGTCATCTCGCTTACCTACGATCTCACGTACGATCCGAATCCGCCGGCAGACCGCAGTCCATGGCAGATCAATTCGGGTCTCGAAACATCCATTGCGCTGTTCTAGGAGGCAGACTATGAAGGTCCAGAGAGTTTTATGTTTGGCCGTAGCGATTGGCCTGTTTGCCTTCGCGATCTCGGCGCAGCAGGCAACTGCAGTCGTTGAGTATTTTGATGATGAGTTCGAGGTACAGCTCTTTGACGCAGACGGTTTTGAGCTGCAGGTATTCTCCTTCGGTCAGGAACTGGCCGAAGGCTCGAGGGTCAGTACCCGAAACTCGAGTCTCGAACTTCGACTCGTCCCGAACGGGTCGATTATACGCGTCGCTCCGAACTCGGAGGTCATGATCGACCGGCTTCAGGGGACGACAAACGTAGAGATGACCATGACCAGCGGTCGACTGCGCCACGTCGCATCACGTGTGTCGGGAGCCGACTATCGCATACGTTCAGGAACGGTCACCGCCGGAGTGCGCGGAACCGACTATCTCATTTCGGAGAACGAAATCGTCGTGTTCACAGGGCTTGTTGAGGCTCTTCGAAACGACACGAACGAAGTTGTATCGCTTGCCGCCGGACAGTCTGTCAGCGCGTTAGCCGACGCATTCACCGCGATAACCCTTTCGGCGCAGCAGCTGGGCGATCTTGTGTCGGAGAACAGCTTCGAGCAGCTTGCTCCGGAAACGGTCCCCCAGGCCGATGCCTCCGAACCCGACGACGCTGTCGCCGAGGATGAAGAAGACCCTGCGGATGCGGAAACAGCCGACACAACCGATCCCGCAGATCCCGAGTCGATGTCCGTCGACGAAGAGCCCGCAACGCAAACGCCACCAGCACGTGTTGCACCTGCCCCGCTCCCGCCGGTCGTAACCCCTGGCGTAGGCTCTCCAAACCCGGGCGTGTCGTCAGAGGACGCAATTATGGCCGATTTCCTCGGCGGTCTCGGCAACATACTTTCCATGGAAATAGGCAGTGTAACCCTCGACGGCCAGACCTACGCCAAGGCGGTTCTCCAGCCAAGGCTGCAACTTGGGCGTCTGCGCCTCGGTTTGTACCTGCCCATCATCTATCAGAACAATCTGTTCGACCCCTCCGACTGGTATCAGCCGCGGGGAAACAATGAATGGTCTTTTGGAACGGATGCCGAATTTGCAGGCGAGGAAAATGAGATTCTGCTCAGATCCCAGGATTTCCTTCGTGACCTCGCTCTGAAAATACGCTACCTGGAGTTTGGAGAGCAGCGGGATCCGTTCTTCCTGAAACTTGGTAATCTCGACAATCTGACGCTTGGCCACGGCATACTCATGCGCAACTACGCAAACGACAGTGATTTTCCAGCCGTCAGACGTCTCGGCTTTAACCTCGGCCTCGACGGCGGGGGATCAGGGATCGAGCTTCTGGCAAACGACCTTACGGAGCCGTCGATTTTCGGTGCTCGTCTGTTTGTTCGTCCACTCGGAGAGTCCGTACCTTTCGCGGTAGGTGTATCCGGCATGACGGATATCAGCCCGGCGCGGGAGCTGCCTCCTGCAGAAGCAGGGGAAGCGACCGCAATTACGGCAGCACGTGAAATCGACCCGTATTTCATTAATGTCGCGGCCGATATCGATATTCCCATCGTCGAGTCCGGTCTGTTCAGCGCCGTTCTGTTCGCAGACGTCGGCGGAATGATTCCATTTCTGAGAAACGGATTTGACGACGGCTCGGGTACGACCATTGCGGAGGGCTTTCGCAGTGACACCCTGTTCGTCCCCGACGGCGATTCGGTAGTCCTTCGGAACTACGGAATCATGACCGGTATCTTCGGGAACATTGGCCCGGTGGATTACCGACTTGACGCGCGCAACTCAAACGGTGTGTTTCGACCATCATTCTACGGGCAGAACTACGACAGGATACGCGGCGATCGCGCAATTGAGCTCGCCCGCTATCTGCTTGATCCGGATGCCGAAGAGTTTAACGAAAGCACCTACGGGATCTACGGAGAGGCAGGAGCAGAGCTCTTCAACGCGGTTCGACTGGAAGCCGGATATCTGTGGCCATGGAAAGTCGCAACCGGAGGAGGACTCGCGCCAGCCGATGACGACGAACTCTATCTGAGCCTGCAGATACAGCCCGATACACTTCCGATGGGCCTGTACGGCGGGGTATCCTACCGGAGGACCCGGTTCGCTCCAACGCTACTCGGACGTGACGGCTTTGCCAACGCGGGACTCTTCGATGCGAACACCGTATTCACAGGCGAGCTGATCTATCCGGTAGCACCAATAATGAATGTGGTTGGAGTGACTACCACGACCGTAGCCCGAAACGCTGACGGCACGATTCGCTACAACGACGACGGACGTCCTGAGACGAGTTGGTCGTTTACGATTGAAACCCGCATCGGAATGTAATAGCATTCCGACCGGTGACACATACACACGACACACGAACCGGGAAGGTACAAGTCCTTCCCGGTTCCATATCCGGAAAGATCGCCGCCGGCGAAGTAATCGAGCGCCCCGCATCGGTACTCCGGGAACTACTCGACAACAGTATTGACGCTGGTGCACGCGAGATCACCGTCGAGCTTGAAGACGGTGGACTGCAGCGAATCCGCGTTAGCGACAACGGTTGCGGGATGAGTTCGGACGACGTCGCCCTTTGTGTAAAAACGCACGCGACCAGCAAGGTTCGGACGCTTGAGGACCTTAACCATATCGAGACGCTCGGATTCCGCGGAGAAGCCCTGTCGAGCATCGCACACGTAGCGAGACTGGAAATCGCGAGCAGGCAGTCTTCCGGCGACGGCGGTCGCATTGTCATCGCAAATGGCACCGTACGCGATTCAGGTCCGGCCCTCGGGTCGACCGGAACCGTCGTCGATGTTCAGCAACTTTTCCACAACCTTCCCGGTCGAAAGAGGTTCCTGAAGCGTTCATCCACCGAGCGTTCGTTGTGCAAAGCCGTGTTTATAGAGAAAGCCCTGGCGCATAAAGCGATCAGTTTCCGGTTCTTTGCCGACACACACGACCCGCTCGTAGTATCCGGCAGCGAGTACGCCGAGCGGATCTGCGAAGCCTATCCCGATTTTCCGCGTTCCCTGCTCAGTACGTTTACCTGCACAGGTGACGCGGCAGGATTCGACATTGTCCTTGCTGATCCGAGTATCCATCGACGCGATCGAAAAATGATACAGACCTTCGTGAACGGCCGGAGGGTCTGGGAGTACGGATTCGCTCAGGCCGTCGAGTATGGGACCTCAGACCTGTACCACGGCGGCATCTGGCCAGTGTGCTTCATTTTCATGGACGTTGATCCCTACACTGTGGACTTCAATATTCATCCGGCAAAACGCGAGGCCCGATTTCTCCATCGCGACCGCATACACCACGATATCGTTTCCGCGTTGAGAAGGCCCGGTGCAACACACTCGGGTGACAGAGTTCGCGTTCAGGAGGCTGATGTTCAGCGTTCGCCACGTTTTGACTCGCCGGGCCTGTTCCTCGCTCCCCGGTCGGATAATCCACATCCCGTACATCGCGGCGTGGAAATACACGAGCGACGTCCTTCAATGCTTGAACCTGCACGCGAAACCGGCGGGCTTAAGCCGGATGACGGCCGACATCCCAATAACATTCGATACGTCGGTCGCGTATTCGAGGTTTTTATCGCCATCGAACGAGAAAAGACCCTGTATCTCATAGATCAGCATGCCGCGCACGAACGTCTGTTGTACGACAGGCTTCGAGCTGACACCCGGTCCCAGGAGTTACTCATACCGATAGAGTTTACCGTCGAATCCGACGAGGTAGCCCTGCTGACTGACCGTATAAACCGTGCACGGTCTATCGGAATCGTTCTGGAACACAAAGCGGACAACGTGTTTCATGTGACCGCAATTCCGAAGGCGTATTTCGGGAACGAAAACGAACTCACCGAATCGCTCCGTGGACTCGAACTCGTATCAGGGGAGTTCGAGCGCAGTCTGTACTCGAGCATTGCGTGCAAAGCCGCCATCAGGTACGGCGACACGATCGATCCGTCGACCGCCTGCGAACTTGCCCGATCAGTCTTCAATCTGGATGAACCACGCTGTCCCCACGGCCGCCCGCTCTATGTCGCAGTGACCGAAACCGAGCTCAGGTCAGCCGTCGGTCGTGAAGAACGGCGGTCTCAAACCACGCGGCTCGAGTAACAGACTCAGATTCCCGAAAGCAGTCCCTCAACTTCCGGTCTGCGACCATAATCGGGATTGTCCCGCAGTAGCGCTGTCAGGACACGTTCCGCTTCAGCGAGTTCATTGCGATAGATCAGAACTTCGCCGAGGCGGTGACGGGCCTCCCAGTCCTGCGGCTGTTCTGTCACGAGCTCGCGCAGGTGCCTTTCAGCCTCGCGATAGTCCGACGCGCCCATATAAGCCATCGACAGATTAAGGCGGATAGTACGGTCATCGGGCTGTGCCTGGCGTGCTGTCCGGAAATGGTCTATTGCCTCGGGAAACTGCCCGAGATTCAGGTATACGGTCCCGAGATTGTTATTGACACTGGGATTACGCGGTTCGATGCCAAACGCGATCAGCAGGTAGTCGAGAGCTTCCTCGCGCATCCCCATTTCATCGAGAATTCTGCCGAGCTCGATCATCGGGCGGACATATTGCCTGTCAATATCGACGGATGTCGTATGACTCTGGATAGCGGACATCTGATCACCCAGGGCGTCTTCGATCTGTCCTCTAACGTAAAAGTACTCCGCGCTCGGGTTCAGATTGATCGCGGTAAGTATAAAATCGTATGCCGCGTCGTAATTCTCACGCCGCCGCAGAATCTGCGCCGCGTTAAAATTATGCGTCGGATTCTCGGGTTGTAACTGCACAGCGCGGAGAAACTCCCGCTCTGCAGCCTGGAGGTTACTCTGTGCCTCATACGCGTTCGCGAGGCGCATGCGATAGGTCGCATTCTCGCCGTCAATGGCCACTGCCTGTTCCAGTTCCCGGGTCGCGGCGGCTATATCGCCACGATCGAAATGTATGTTTGCAAGTCGAAAGCGCGATGCCGCATGGTCCGGGTTGTTTCGAATCTCGCTCCGGAACGCGTCCGCGGCCGATGACGAGTCCCGCAGCTGCAGGAGCGTCATCCCGAGGTTGAAGTGCGCATTACGATAGCCGGAGTTAATTGATACGACGGTTTCATACGACGACCGTGCTTCTCGAAAACGGCTTGCCCGAAACTGGGCGTTTCCGAGAGCAAAATAGACATCGTCATTACGACCGGAGCGGCGTGCAGCATCCTCAAAGGCCTGGAGCGCGTCGTCAATGTTCCGCTCCGACTGGTATATCTGCCCGAGTGTGTAGTACGGCTGCCAGAGCGAATCGTCTGCGTTTCGTGCACGTTCGGCGTATCGGCGGGCTTCAGAAATGTTTCGGGGATTGTCCGGATCGGCACGACGATAGCTCTCCGCTATCCCTGCAAATGCCCGGGCATTTTCGGAATCGACTTCAAGAACCTGCTCGAAAGTATTCCTCGCCTGCGTAAATCGATCGGCATCCAGAGCAGCCTGGGCTTCTTCCAGGAGAGCCGAAATCAGCTGCTGCCGTTCACGCTCTTCCTGCTCCATCGATGCACGTTCGGCTTCTTCCTGCTCGCGTCTCGCACGCTCCTCGGCTTCGCGCTCGGCGCGCAGCCTGTCCTGTTCCGCCCGTTCTGCAGCTCGCTCCTGTGCCAGAGCAGCCTGCCGTTCGGCTTCTGCCGCAGCTATCCGCCGCTCGAGTGCAAGCAGTTCGGGGTCTGTCTGTTCGTCCCGGGAACCGAGGCTGTCTCTGAGCTCCTGTGCCTCACGGCGCAGGCGCTCTATTTCGTCCTCGCGACGACGGGCCTCTTCTTCACGTTCACGACGGGCAGCGACGACGGAATCGCGTAGCGTTCGTGCTTCGGCGTCGTCAGGATCTTCGAGAAGAACACGATCGATGAGATCAAGCGCCCGCTCGAGTTCCCCCTGGACGAAGTACTCCTCTGCAAGCCGCAGCGCGTTTCTCCGGGCGGCACTGTCCCGAAAAGGAGTATCGACCTCCTCGGAAACAGACTCTACTACGGGACCGTCCGCAGC
>SKXQ01000126.1 GCA_007128315.1 Spirochaetaceae bacterium
CTGACATGCACTGAAGGGGCGAATCGGAGAGAGAGGGATTCGAACCCTCGGTACCCGGTTAGGGTACATACGCTTTCCAAGCGCACGCCTTCGACCACTCGGCCACCTCTCCAGTGCCGTTATCAGATACGGAGAGAGAGGGATTCGAACCCTCGGTACTGCAGAACAGTACAACGGATTTCGAGTCCGCCCGATTCAACCACTCTCGCATCTCTCCGAAATGTGTAGCGGCAATACTACCTGATCGGAGAGCCGGAATCAAGCATCGCGGTGTCGATTGTAGTCTATACGGTGAAACTACGCACAGGTAGGATTACTGATAACCGATAACGTAATCGTATGACCGTGTGCGTTTTTTTCGAATGATCTTGCGCTTCTTCGCGTTACGGGTGCATATTTATGTGATATCACGACAGCGGGGAGGTGATAAGCGACAACAGACCATTCTTCGAGCGGGGCGGTATGCTTTCGCTATTTCAAGTCAGGACGATTCAAGGAGACATTGTATGAAACGATCATTCATTACGATGCGCACGGTTCTTGTAGTATTGCTGGCCCTCGCATGTGTGGCCGGTACGGCATTTGCTGGTGGTGGCCGCGAAGAGGGAGATGCAGCCCCGTCGGGTCCGGTTCGGCTCAACATGGGTGGCGGTTGGGTAACCGGAGTTTACTTCCCGATGGCAGGTGCGATGTCCCGCATCGTACACACACAGATGGATAACGTGAGCCTGACGGTAGAATCATCGGGCGCCTCAGTCGTGAACTCAAACCTGATCCGATCGGGTGACCTGGACATGGCGATAGTGCAGAACGACGTTGCCTACTATGCATTCAACGGCACCGGCGTCGCTGCTTTCGACGGCAATGCCGTATCTAACATGCGTGGCCTCTTCACCATGTATCCGGAGCCGGTTCAGCTCATAGCCCGCGCAGATTCGGGTATCTCAAGTCCTTCCGACCTCGCCGGACGCCGCGTCGCAATCGGACCTCTCGGCAGCGGCGCCGAAGTAAACGCCATTGAGGTCCTGCAGGTTGCGGGTCTCACAGAGGGCGACCTCGCCGGCGTGGAACGCCTCGCAGCGGGTGAAGCCGCAGACTTCCTCCGAGACGGTCGCGTCGATGCTGCGTTCTTTACCGTAGCGATCGGTGGTGCTGTTATCGCGGATCTTGCCGTATCCCAGGACATCGTCGTTGTACCGATTACCGGTGAGTATGCGGAAGCGCTTATAGACCTGCGTCCGTTCTACGCAACGGCAACCATTCCAGAGGGAACCTACAACAACGTACCGGAATCCGAGACCGTTGCTGTCCTCGCGATGGTGGTTGCAAATGAAAGCCTTTCTGCCGATCTCGTATACGATTTCATGAGTGCCGTATTCGGCAACCTCAACACGCTCTCGTCGGCGCACGCTGCCGGACGCATGGTGACACTCGAAACTGCGCTTGACGGAATGCCGATTCCGCTCCACGCCGGAGCCGAACGGTTCTTCTCCGAACAGGGCATGCAGTAACAGTCCGGCCCAACCGACGACAAACCGGAGCCCCGGATAACCGGGGCTCCTTTTATTCGACAAATGGAGACAGCAGAGTGGAATCAGCACACATAGCACACACAGACACGGGAATCGACCTATCTAAAATGAGCGACGAGGGCCGCATCCGCGCTCCCGGCGGCGTCCTCGGTATGATCATTTTTTTGGCAGGGGTCGTCTGGTCGCTGTTTCATCTCTACACCCTTGGCTTTGGCATGCTTACCTCGGTCCTGCAGCGGAGCGCCCACCTGTCACTCGGTCTTGCCCTCTGCTATCTGTATTTTCCGCAAAATCGGAAAAAGGCGGCGAGTAACTACGATCGTGTCCCATGGTACGATCTGCTTCTCGCGGTCCTCGCTTTCGCGAGTATTTTCTATATTTTTGTACAGTATGAGCAGATCGTGAATCGCGTCGGGGCCCCGACCCAGACGGATGTTATAATGGGAGCTATTGCCGTCGTACTCCTGCTCACGGCCTCCTACCGGGCTTTCGGCCCGGCGCTCGCGGTGGTGACCATCGTGTTCCTGATCTACCCCTTTATCGGGCAGCACATACCGGGTCTGCTCGGGCACCGGGGGTACTCGATCAACCGCGTTGTCAACGAGCTCTACCTTACCAACTCCGGTATATTCGGCATACCGATCGGCGTTACGTCGACCTTCGTGTTTGCATTCGTTCTGTTTGGTTCCTTCTTCCAGGTCCTCGGTGCCGGCGAATATCTCGTCAAGATCGCATTTTCGCTCCTCGGGCGATTTCGGGGAGGCCCGGCCAAGGCTGCGGTGCTTGCAAGCGGTTTTATGGGAAGCATCGCGGGAAGTTCGGTCGCAAACACCGTCGTAACGGGGTCTATTACGATTCCGACTATGCGCGACACCGGTTTCGAGCCGCACGTCGCTGGTGGTGTTGAGACCGCAAGTTCGACGAACGGACAGTTTCTGCCACCGGTGATGGGTGCGGCTGCGTTTATAATGTCCGAGTTCACCGGTATACCGTACTGGGAAATCGCCGCGGCAGCGCTGATTCCCGCGGTGATCAGCTATGTCGGGTTGATTGGCATGGTTCACCTGCAGGCAGCGAAGACCGGCATGAAGCCCATGCCTGCCGACACGATCCCCCCATTTCTCAAAACATTCTTCGCGGGGGTTTTCTACTGGATACCGATCGGAGTGCTCATTCACTACCTGCTCATCGTTCGCATGACACCGTTCGCCGCAGGTTATTTCGCGATTCTCACCGTTCTCGGGATGCTGTTTCTCAAGCGTGTACTGAGATTCGGGAGACGAGTGAAGCGCCGGGACGCAGGTTTCGCAGAGGCAATCACCGAAGAAGCACGCGGGTTCTGGCAGGACTTCATAGGCAGTCTCGACAGCGCGGCGAAGAGCATGGCCGGCATAGCCGTTGCCTGTGCCTGTGCCGGTATCATTGTCGGGGTGGTCACACTGACCGGGCTCGGAATGACGGTCACCCTTGTCTTTTCCGTCATCGCACAGACCAGCCTGTTTCTCCTTCTGCTCGGTTCGGCGATTCTGTCCATCATTCTTGGCCTCGGACTGCCGACCACTGCGAAATACGCGGTCATGGCAACCCTGGTCGCGCCGGCCATCCTCGCCGCTGAGCCCGGCCTTCCTGTCGTCGCGGTGCATCTGTTTATTCTGTATTATGCGATACTTGCCGATGACACCCCGCCGGTCGGTGTTGCCGCCTACGCCGCGGCTGCAATCGCCCGCGCAGATCCTATCAAGACCGGACTGATCGGCTTCAAATTCGATCTCGGAGCTTTCTTCCTGCCCTTCATGTTCGTCTACAACACGCAGTTTCTGCTTATCGACACGACCTGGCCTGAGGTTGTTCTGATCTGCGCCACGGCGCTGCTTGGCATCTACTGCCTGTCCGCCGTCATTCAGCGATGGCTACTCACCCGTCTCGCATGGTGGGAAACGGCTATTCTCTTCGGTGTCGCGGTGGCCCTGGTCTGGCCGGGCCTTGTAACGGATCTCGTGAGCGTCGCGGCCTTTGTGCTGATCATCGTCGTACAGCGCGTGAAGATCGCCCGGGATATAGCTCCACCGCAGAGCCCTGCTTTCTCGTGAGCCGCCCGCGGCCGCGCGGGGCCGGTGCACTTGTGAGCCTGTCCTGCGTTCTGTTCGTGTTTGCCGTGGCGACCTGCGAACGAAACACTGTACACGTACTGCACGTGCTCAGCGCCGGTCAAGGGGTAACGATCGAGCGTCTGACACTCCTGCCTGGCGATGAGTTCTCGCTTGAGTACATTCACTCCGTCAGCCGGACAGAGGTGCAGGGTGATTTCAGACTCAGCGAGGACGGACGAATACAGGCAGTCGCAACACGCTTTCTCGCATTCGGTCCCGGCCTCCCGTGGACTCCCGGTATCGAACACCGAACAGACGATAAAGGCCGGATCGTCGTCGAGCACACCGACGATACACGCGACGAGCTCCGTCTCTGGGTCTCGGAACTTACCAGGGAAACCATAGTTCACCAGAACATTCGCATTCCCCTGTACCCCGCCGGAGGCGCCTACGAGCGAATTATCATTCGTGTTGAACCGACTCAGGCACGCACACGGTAAACGATCGCGTATTCCCGGCCGACACTCATACAGGGGGTATAGAGCCGCATGCACACAGCAACGGGATCAAGTCGTCGAATGCTCTGGGAAATCACGACCGCAGTCATAACAATATACGCTACGATAGAAATACCCCTGGGTCTGGTCTTCTCTGGCATGCGCCAGACACCAGTTCTGGTCGCCGAAGCTCTGATTACCGCCGTATTTGTCGCCGATCTGTTCTATCGCTATCGCGATGCATCCGCAGGCGGCCCGGAAGCCCGAGCGCAGTACCTCAAAGGCTGGTTATGGATCGACGGCCTCGCGAGCATTCCCTTTGGAACGCTGGTCGCGACGCCTTTCCGGGCACTACGGCTGCTTCGTCTCCTGCGACTCGTAAAACTGCTTCGCGTCAGTTCCGCGGTGAACAGACTAAAAAACGTACAGATTATTAACCCGAGTGTCGTGCGTATGGCAGTGCTGATGTTCTGGATTCTTCTCACCGCACACTTTGTAGCAATCGGATGGATCGCCCTGGACGCGGTCGATCGAACGCACCACGCGAGGGCGCAGTACCTTCAGGCCATGTACTGGACAAGCACTACGCTCACGACCATAGGCTACGGTGACATCACCCCGGTCACCCCACCCCAGACCATCTACACGATATTCATACAGATACTCGGCGCTGGATTGTACGGTTTCGTGATTGGTAGTATCGCCAGCCTTATTGCAAACATCGACGTTGCAAAAACACAGTTCCGGGAGAAGCTCGAGCGTATCAATACCTTCCTTCGGTACCGGTCGATACCGGGTGAACTGCAGACCCGGGTAAACGACTACTACGAGTACCTCTGGAACAGTCGACGCGGTCACGAAGAAGCCACCATTCTTGATGAGCTGCCCCTTTCGCTTCGGACGCAGATTGCCTACCACATTAACAGCGAAATCATCGAGAAGGTGCCTATCTTTCAGGGGGCTGGTGAACAGCTCATTCGGGATGTGATCCTGAATCTTCAGGCGACCGTGTTTCTGCCCGACGACTATATCGTCCGCAAAGGAGAGACCGGTCGAGAAATGTACTTCATCTCACGAGGATCGGTCAGGGTTGTTTCGGGCGATGAGCAGACAACATACGCCACGCTGACAGACGGACAGTTCTTCGGTGAGATAGCGCTGCTCCTGGCGACCGAGCGTACCGCGACCATACGGGCAAATGACTATTGCGACATCTACCGCCTTGACCAGGAAACGTTTAACCGCATCATAGAGCGCTATCCGGGTTTCGCCGAACACATACGCGAACACGCGGAACAACGCCGCCAGGAAATGGGGCTCTGAGGCGTGCTCCATCAGGGGATCACGGGATCTGATTCCCGGGGCACTCCGCTGACTTTCGATCGCAGGTGAAACTCCCGTCGGCGTGCCGGCACACCGGGTGTACAACAGCGCTTTCGCGTTTGATGAACAGGGCTTCTGAAGCCTCATTGAGCGAGGACGACGTGCTTGTTTCAGGTGTTCGGGCGACCGTATCCCCCCGGATGGTGGTGTCCGTGTCTAAACCGCGACGCCTGCGACGCCGGTACACGAGCAGACGCAGACCGTTCAGGCTCACCAGCACCGTCCCCCCTTCATGACCGATCACCGCAAGCGGCAGGGGAAGCGCGAAGAAGAATATTCCCGCGAGCATGAGTGCAATCAGGCTCATGGCGGCTGTCAGATTGACCACGAGAGTCTGCCGGGTTTTTCTGCTCAGGGAAACGAGGTACGGCACCATCTCGAGATCATCCGACAGGAGGACGACATCTGCCGTCTCAAGAGCCACGTCGGTACCGGCGGCACCCATCGCGACTCCGACAGACGCGGCAGCGAGCGCCGGGGCATCGTTGACACCGTCTCCGATCATGGCCGTCGGTCCATACTCGCGCTCGAGGCGCTCAATCACGGTAAGCTTGTCTTCGGGCAGGAGCTCGCAGAAGACTTCATCCACTCCGGCCTCGACTGCGATCGCCTCGGCGGTCCGCTCGTTGTCACCGGTCAGCATGACTACCCGAACGATCCCTTCGGCCTTCAGTTCACGGACGATACGGGCGGACTCAGGCCGTATCTGATCCTTCAGACCGATAAGTCCGATGACCCTGTGCCCGTCGCGACGGCCGCGTGAGACCACCACGACGGTATGCTGTCGGTCCTGCAGGTCGGCGACCAGCGTCGCGATCTCCGCTTCCTGAACCGGATCGACACCCGTCCCGAGCAGCGTCGGACTGCCGACAAGGTAGGTGTCACCGTCTATGCTGCCGCTGATGCCGACTCCCGGAATGTTCTCAAACCGCGAGACCGCCGGAAACGCGAGTCCTCTGCTACGCGCCTTGTCGCAGATCGACGCTGCAATGACATGCTCGCTTGCACTTTCGAGACCCGCGGCGAGCGCGAGCACCGAATCGGCCGTATCCCGGCCGGCGTTGCCTTCGTCGCTCGCAACAAGCTGTATCTCATGCACTTCGGGTCTGCCCCGGGTCAGAGTACCAGTCTTGTCGAAGGCAATAACCTTAAGTCCTCCTGACTGTTCCACGTGAACGCCACCCTTGAACAGAAGTCCCTTTCGCGCACCGTTCCCTATGGCCGAAAGGATGCTCGCCGGCGTGCTGATGATGAGAGCACAGGGAGAGGCCGCCACCATGACCGTCATTGCCCGATAGAAGCTGCTGTTAAAAGGCTCGCCAAAGAAATAATAGGGGACCGCCCATACAGCTATTGTGAACAGAATCACGAAAGCCGCGTAGTATTGCTCAAAAGCCTCAAGAAACCTCGCGGTCTTCGCCTTGTTTTCCTGCGCGCTTTCAACAAGACCGATCACCTTCGCGATAGTCGAGTGGTCAGCGCTCTTTGTGACTTCGCAAATCAGCTCCCCGTTCTGGTTCATTGTTCCGGCGAGGACGGCGTCACCGACGCTCTTATCCACCGGCAGAGACTCTCCGGTCACGCTTGACTGATCGACACTGCTCTGTCCCTGCAAGACGGTTCCGTCGAGTGGAACCCGTCCGCCCGGCTTGAGCTGCATGATTGCACCGACGGGAACGTCTCGCACGGGTAGCTCACGCCCCGTACGGTCGGAAACATGCTCAAGGATCATGGCTGTATCAGGACGAAGCTCGCTCAGGGCCCTGATGGCGCTGCGTGTCCGGTCGAGTGCGTAATCCTGCAGCACGTTCGAGAGAGAAAACAGGAACAGCAGGAGCGCTCCCTCAAATGGTGCTCCGACAATCGCCGCACCGATGGCAGCAAGCACCATGAGCAGATCAATGTCTATCTTCCGTGCGACGAGAGTCGCCACCCCCGCCCTGAGGCCGAAATACCCACCAGAAACATAGGAAACCGCGTAGGCAGTCCATGCCGCAGGAGAAAGGAATCCCGCCGTTCGTTCGAGGACGAAGCCGGTGATCAGGGAAATGAGCGTGATTGTGACAGCAATCGTTTCCGGCGGCAATGATCTGATCCACCACGTTCCGTTCCCGGTGTTTTCCTTGTGCATAACTTTCGGCAGCTCCTGTTAGATACAGAATATGGTACCGAATGCTGCAATACCAGAGCAGAAATACCTGTGCGGATAGTAATTATCAAGTAACATTGTTTGCCGGCACTAGGTTATACCGTGGCGTCAATTGCTGCCGGCGTTACTCGCGGGGCGTTACTTGTTCCTCACGGGGACGGAGGTCACGCAACGGGAAACGGGTCGGCTCGGCCGGGTTCATCGAAACGTCACGCATGATCCGTGCGGCAGCCCCGGTTCCGGCGAGCGGATCACCCGGATCAAGAAGCGCAACGCGCGTCTCGGGAAGAACCTCCGATCCCTCACGTTCCAGTCTGTGAAGCACCAGCTCAAGATCATCCCACAGCTCCCCGGATACTTCGAAGACCATGTTCTCCCCATGGACCCGATACACCACTCCCGGTATATCCGAGTAGCGACGTCCTCCGTCCCTCCCTGCCCGGTTACCATCACCGTCGACGAGCATGGACGATCTGACCGTTTCGACCACGATTGCCGTGCGCGGTGCAGGGCTGCGGAGAGCTTCAAGGACGTCCTCAACCATCTGCGCGAGCGTGCCCGGAGCAGGAGACTCCACCCGATCCGGATCAATAAACACGATCTTGTCGGCACTGCGATATGCTCGTATGGGCTCGTCGAGCCAGCGTATGGGCTCCCCGTCGGTTTCGTGAAGTCTGACGAGCACCAGTTCGGCGTCGTCGCTCGAAAGGTTATGTGTCTGCTGTTCTTTCCAGTTATTCGCGGCGACAAGCTGCACGATTCCGCTTGCAGGGTCGTGTATAAAGCCGTAGGCAAGCATCGAATGATGCCGATCCTCCCCGAGATACCCGAACGGGGCTGCGCGACCTTCGCCGATGCGATCCATGATCGCGTGTATCTCTGCTGCCCGCTCACGGGCCGACTGCCGGTGATGCACATCGTAGGTGCCTGCGACGAAATACTGAAACACCGTATCGTTCTGCACGCGATTCATGTCACGCTGTATGGTGGATGCTCCGGCGAACACCCGGTACACGTGAGGATAGTACGCAGGCAGAAGATCGGGGTCGTCCATAAACCGTGCCTGACTGACACTGAACGCGTAGCAGCGGCCAGTTGCACCTTTGAAGAGCTCGTAGGTACGATGGATCATCGCTACCTCTTCCACCGGCGAGAGGTAGCCGAAGCGATCCTCAGCCCACTCGAGAAGATTGACCGAGTACGGGCGCACTTCCCCGTGGGAGGTGGACCCGTTGTTTCCGAAGCGGAAGTTGTCACGCCCCCACCGGAAGTCCATGAAGCCGATGCGGAACTCGCGGGAGCATGTCCCGTATGCGGTGCCGATCTCAAGGCGCAGATCGTAGACACCGGGCTCCGCAAAAGGACTGAGTGTGACGCTGTGTTCGTCCTGCGCAGGCAGGACCATATCGAGCCTTGCGACACCGGTATCCATCACAAGACGCTCGGCGATACGTTCGGGATCCTGCAGCATGAGGTGGAGGACAAGCGGCGCCCCGCTTTCGGTATGCAGTTCGAGGGTGATCGTGTCGTCGGGGTCCGAACCGCACTGAAGCTCGACCGCCCGCTCTCCGTGCATGACCTGGGCAGACAGCGGTTGCAGGACCGGCAGAAGCACAAGCAGGAACAGCGCTCCGAGCCACACCCAACCGCCCGTCGTTCGCTTCATTGCAATCTCCTCAGAGCTGCCTCAGGGCAACGGAAGCGTCGGACAGCAGCTCCGGAACGATGGGGTCGTTGCGGTAGTCGATGTGGTATACGATTTCGCTGACCCCGGCGGCCGCGAGGATTTTTGCGCAGTTGATGCAGGGAAAGTGCGTAACGTAGATGGTCGCGCCGTCGAGACCTGCGCCGCGGCGTGCCGCGTCTGCAATTGCGTTCTGCTCCGCGTGCACGGTGGCCTGCTCGTGCCCGTCGCGCATGCGCGAGCTGTGCGGTGTTCCGGGCAGATGACCGTTGTACCCGGCTGCGATTATGCGATTGCGGTTATCGCCGCCGGAAACGATTACGCATCCGACGTGGAGCCGCTCGCAACTCGACCGGGAGGCCAGAAGCAGTGCAGTCGCCATAAAATATGCGTCCCACGACGGACGCCCGCCGAGTCGCGTCGTCGCATCAGCAACAGAAGCGAGCAGTTGATCATCGATACCGGATGAGCTTTCTTTCGATCTTTCCACAGATAACAGTCTGGCACAGGCATGCGGTTCTGTCACCGGGCAGGGATTGTCAACGGCATTTATATATGATATTTTATATGTATGGGTAATGTAGTGGTAATCGGTGGCGGGCCTGCGGGGCTCGAGGCGGCACGACAGGCACGACGCGCGGGGCACTCGGTACAGCTCGTGTCGGCGACTCCGGCTGGCGGCCGCGCGACCATGGGCAGCCTGCTTCCGAGCAAGGTCTGGCTGCACGCCGCACGCGGCCACGGAAATACGGATGCTGCAGCGATCGTGTCGCACATCAACGCCACGCGGAAGGGATGGATCACGCAGAACAGCTCCGAGCTCGCCGCAACCGGCGTTGAGTTCGTACAGGGGCAAGCCGTACTCACAGGCACTAATGAGGTGGTTGTGTACTCGGGAGAAGATCCGAGTCCCGTGCGCACGCTGCAGGGCGACGCGGTCATAATCGCGGCCGGTTCAGAGCCGAGCTTTGCGCCCGGGGTCAAACCCAATGGAGATCGCATCATTGCACCGCGGCATACACAGACTCTGACCGCCATACCGGAACACGTCGTGTTCGTCGGCGGCGGTGTAACAACGACCGAGTACGCTTCAGCCTTTGCCGCCCTCGGCAGCCGCGTCGAGATCTGCACCCGCGGGGCCCGGCTCCTGTCGCGCGGCGAAAATGAGGTCGCCGAGGCAGTTACCCGTCATCTCGAAACCGACCGGGGCATTTCCATACACCGCCGGACCCCGGTAACCAGGGTCGAGCAGGTCGGAGACCTCGTACACACGCACACCGCCGACGGCCGCGTCATCGAAAGCAGCCATGTATTTATCGCGACCGGCAGAGCTGCTGACCTCAGCTGCCTCGACGCGGGTGGAACCGATTCGTCATCCCGGTTTCGGCGTCGGCCTGACGGAGGCCTTGAGACTGACGCGCAGGGCCTGACCTCCGTTCCCGGTGTATACGCCATCGGTGACGCCACAGGTGGAACCTTCACCGTCGCGAAGGCAGTTCACGAAGCACGCGCAGCGGTCAGGGCCATAAGCGGCGAAGCAGTGGCGGCGGTACCTTCGACGACCGCCTCCGGACGTGTTGAGATCCTCGAAGCCGTCTACAGCGACCCCGAAGCAGCGTGGGTCGGACCGATCGGCAGCCTGCCGGAGGTAAGCACCAATGAATACGAGCTCGTGCGCCGGTCGCACACGGCGCTTCTTGCCGCTCACATACACGGAACCACCGATGGTTTCGCGAAGCTCTGGATCAGAAAAAGCGATAATACCGTAGTCGCGGGTGCTGCGTTCGGCGAACAGGCGGCTACGCTCGGCACCTTCATACAGCTTGCCTGCAACACGGGACTTACTGTCGAACAGATCTCGCGCGTCCCCGGTGGGCACCCGACTATCGTCGAGCTCTTCAGTGCCTGACAAACACGCTTTCGAGCAAATCCACAATGGTAAACAGCGCGATGCCCACGATCGACAGCGCGACGATCCCCGCCATCATGTCGATGTAGGCTACCTTGCTCCAGCTGTCGATTATGAAGAAGCCCAGTCCGTAGCGGGTAAAGAAGGTTTCGGCGAAAAACAGCACCGCGAGTGCCGTACCTATGCCGATTCGCAGACCGGTGAGTATCGCAGGCAGAACCGCCGGGAGCACAACGAATCTCACGGTATGTACCGGACGCCCACCGAGTCCGGTGAGTACCTTCACGTAGGAGGCGGGTACCGCCCGGGCGGCATCCCGAACCACAAAGAGCATCTGAAAAAAGAGCACGAGCGTGACGATTCCAACCCTGGCCGCTTCACCGACACCGAGAAGCAGAAACACGATGGGAAGCAGGGCGATTTTCGGGACCGGATACATGAGATAGGCTGCCGGCGAGAGTATCGAGTCAGCCACACGGTTACGGCCAAGAAGTATTCCGAGGGGTAACGCACAGACGGTCGCAAGACCCACGGCTTTCAGAACACGCGCGAGGCTCGCCTGTGCATGAGCCACGAGCGGGGTCGGAAAGAGCTCGAGCACACGTGCAAAGACAACGTCCGGCGGAGGCAGAACCCTGTTCGACATCACGAGCGCCAGAATCCACCAGACACCGACGATAATGGCGGCGCCGCTGCCAAGGTTCCCGATACGTCTCGCGATCGGTCGTCGCGGATCAGCCATGCAAGGCTCCAAAGCGCTTCCTGACGTACCTGCAATGCTCGGTGTACGCCTGATCGATACGCGACCAGCTGCGAGTACCACGATCGGGCCCGGACGGAAGTTCCGTCAGTCCGGCGGGGTTTCCGCTCATGATTGCAATGCGACTTCCGAGGAAGACCGCTTCCTCTATACTGTGCGTCACGAGGACCGCCGCAAGACGTCTCTGGGAGAGAAGGTTCACCAGATCGTCCTGAAGCGCTTCGCGCGTAATCGCATCGAGTGCGGAAAAAGGCTCATCGAGCAGCAGCACGTCGGGCTCACGCACGAGCGTGCGTGCAAGCGAGACACGCTGGGCCTCGCCACCGGAGAGCCGGGCCGGATAGCGGGCCCGCAGATGCGTGAGTCCGACTGCTTCGAGGGCGCGGGACACCCGATCCAAGTACTCCCTGCTCCGGCGATGTACGCCGGAAATCTCGAGACCAATCCCGACGTTGCGGCCGACGGTATACCAGGGGAAAAGGCCCGGCTGCTGAGGCACCAGCCCGACACGGGGGTGCGGCGCGAGCAGGGGCTCACCGTCACGCAGCACCATACCCGCGTCCAGACGATGAAGCCCCGCGGCAGCCGAAAGCAGGGTGGTCTTACCACAGCCGGATCTCCCGATGATAGCGTACAGCTCGCCGGCAGCCACCGAAAACCCCAGGTTCCGAAACACCGGCACCCCGCCGTATCCGGCAGTGCAGGACTCGAAAACGAGCATCAGTCCGGCAGATATCGCGGATCGACAATGTCACGATATGCCGGTCGCCGGGAAATCATACCCCGGTTACGCATCCAGTCCACGAGATGTTCGAACTCGGCCTCCGTTGGTACGCGGGCGCGTTCGAACACCGGAATGATCATCGTGTCCCGGACTGGTGGCGGAAACTCGCCGTCGGCGACGATTACATCACGAAAGGAATCCGGATTCGCGTTGACTGCGTCAACAGCACGGTTGTATGCACGGAAGAAGGCCCGTATCGCCTGGGCCTTTGTACGCATGGCGTCGGGAGTAAAGAGCATGACCGTAGCGGTACTTTCGAGCATTCGCGTATCGAGAATTACATGAGCGCCCTGCGCCGCTGCGAGAAAGGCCACCGGTTCCGGAAGCATTGCCGCCTGCAGCTGTCCCTGCAGCAGCATTTCCATGCGCTGTGGAATCTGAAAGGTCGGAACCAGATCAAGACGTTCCGGACCTATACCGTGCGCGGCGAGCATGCGGTATGCCTCGTAGAAGATCACACTGTCCTGCAGCGCCCCAAGCTGAACCCGGCCGCGGGTCGGCCACGCGTCGATGGAAGCGATTCCCGACCGCGCGGATGTCAGAAGCGCGAACAGGCCGTCGGTTCTCGACGCGACCTGGACGGGGAAGCCGTTATACCAGGCGTTCACCGCGTTCACCAGGTCCGAGACGCTTCCGTCGATGCGACCTGTCTGAAGCGATGTCTCCCGATAGAGCTGATCCCTGAACATCTCGAGCTCCACGCTGACCCCTTCATCGGCGAAGAAGCCCTCTGACTGCGCGACAAGGAGGGGTATGGAGTTCACCGCGGGCATAAGACCAAGGCGCAGGCTCCCGTGCTCGCCTCCGTGAACGGAAAGCCCGGGCATCAGCAGCACAAAGAGAAGTACAGCGAAACATCGGAATACGAGTCCTCGAAAAACGTTCAATCTGGCTGTCATGTTCATAACATCACGAGTATACCCGGAAATGTGCGGGCCACGAAAAGTGGCTGCGGGTCCGTCCGCGGCGACCTTCATAAACGCGGACACTCACAGTAGACTGGTATTCATGAGTATTGAACACAACGAGGAAAAGCAGCTGTTTTTTTCCGAGATTGATGGTGAGACCGCGTATCTTTCCTATCAGAAAATTGATGATGAAACACTCGACTACGTCAGCACCTATGTACCCGACGAACTCAGGGGGCACGGGCTGGCGGGCCGCCTCGCCCGGACCGCCCTCGATTATGCGGACGCGCACAACTATGGCGTTCGACCAAGCTGCTCATTTGTGGCAAAGTTCATGGACAAACATCCGGAATACGCTGCGCTTCGTCGATAGCGCATTCCACACACAGGAGCAGCACACATGAGCACGCAGAAATGGGCAACACCGCCCGCGATGACGATTGAGACGGACAGGGCCTATACGGCCGTCATGCACACGAACAAGGGGGACATTACCCTCGAGCTGTATCCGGAACACGCACCGAAGACGGTGAACAATTTTGTCTTTCTGGCGAACGAGTCCTTTTACGATGGCGTCATGTTTCACCGGGTCATCAGCAACTTCATGGTACAGGGAGGCGATCCCACCGGCACGGGCTCGGGCGGTCCAGGGTATCGCTTCGAAGATGAGACGAAGGGCAATCCGCTGGTACACGAGGCGAAGGTCATTTCCATGGCGAACGCGGGTCCCAACACAAACGGCAGCCAGTTCTTCATTACCCACGCCCCACAACCCCACCTCGACGGCAAGCACACGGTCTTCGGCAAGGTGACTCAGGGTCAGGACGTTGTCGATGCCATCGCTCAGGGTGATTCGATCACTTCGATAGAAATCACCCCGGCTTGACGGAAAGCGCCTTCGGGCGATAGTTTCTAGTTACACACTATACAGGGGTGCTACCGCAGTGCCGTACGTTGTACGGCCGCTGGTGGCTGAGATCACACCCTTTGAACCTGATCCGGGTAATGCCGGCGGAGGAATTGTAGCGTTGAGACTTCTAACGAGCATTCCGGTTGTATGGTTCTCCGCAGGTGATCACCCCCGTGTAGACCCTGTTTTGCCTGGAGGTCTTCAATGACCATGCGATCGAGACTATCCTTTCTTTTTCTTACCATAGTGTTCTTCATGTCCCTGACCGGTTTCGGCTGGGCCCGTGGCGTGACCGAAGACTTTGAAGCCGTCGAAGACCGTCGCGTCGAGACCAATGAGCTGGTGGTGTACACCTACGATTCGCTTGCAGGTACGCTCAGACGGCTGATCGAGAGTCATTTCGCCGAGGAATATGGTGTGACCGTGACGCTTGAGCGCATCGGCGACACCGGAACACTGTACACACAGACCTTTCTCGAGCGGGATGATCCGCGGGCCGATGTTGTCATTGGCTTCGACGAGAGTTTTATTCCCCGCCTGCGGCGGGACCGTCTGTTCGAAGCCTACGAACCGTCGAACATCGACCTCGTACGACCTGAACTCGCGGTTACCGACGACTGGCTGGTCACCCCCTTCGATTTCGGGTTCATTACCCTTAACTACGACTCCGAAGCGCTGTCCGAACCACCAGCGAGCTGGGACGATCTTCTGGATGACCGCTTTCGAAACAGCATCATCATGCTGCATCCCGGGACCAGTTCACCGGGGCGGAACTTCCTGCTTGCAAGCATCGCTGAGTTCGGTGAAGACGGCTTCGTGGAGTTCTGGGAAGCTCTGTCACCGAACATACTGACGGTCACCGGCGGCTGGTCTGAAGGCTACGGTCTGTACACACAGGGCGAAGCCCCTCTGGTAATCAGCTACGAGACGAGCCCGGCCTTTCACCGCGAGTTCGAGCAGACCAACCGCTACCGCAGCGCTATTTTCGATGACCGGGCCTACATGCAGATCGAGGTAGCCGGTATCGTACGCGGTGCGCGGAACCGGCTGAACGCCGAACGCCTTATCGACTTCATCGTATCTGAGGAGTTTCAGCGCGAGATTCCCTTCACACAGTTCATGTACCCCATACACCCGGCGGTCGAGCTGCCGCAGTCCTTCCTTGAAGGTAATGTTGATGTCGAGGGCGTGCGTCTTGACAACGACCTGATCGAAGAGAACTTCAGCGCCTGGCTGGAGGCATGGGAGGACGCGCTTCGTTGAGCTCATCGAGACGGGCCCCGGTACTCATTTCAGTGATTTTTCTTGCTGTAATCCTGCCGCCGGTACTAACGGTACTCGGCGCAGGATTCGCCAGCGACACAGCCGGAGTCTGGGCCGGCCAGGTGCAGTCGATTCTGAACAGACCGAGTACGTGGCGCAGCCTTCGATTTTCCATTCTGCAGGCTGCCGTGTCGGCCGCCCTTTCCGTCGCAGTCGCGGTTCCCGGGGCCTATCTCATGTCGCACTATCGATTTCGCGGCAGGCAGATCATACAGAGCCTGAGCCTCGTACCGTTCGTTATGCCAAGCCTGATCGTGATTCTTGCCGTCATCGGATTCTACGGCAGGGCCGGGCTCCTCGGGCGTCTCTTCGGAGGCGACCTTACCTTCGTGTACTCCGGCGTCGGCATCATTATCGCCCACACCATGTTCAACATCTCGGTAGCGCTTCGCATCATTGCCGGCGGCTGGATGCAGGTCGATGAACGCTACCGCTGGGTGTCGGCATCGCTCGGCGAGCGCCCCGTCTCGCGACTTCTGCATCTGCATCTTCCGCTGATAACACCGTCGCTTGTGAGCGCGTTCATCATCGTGTTCCTGTACTGTTTTGTGAGTTTCGGCGTCGTCCTTGTCTTTGGCGGCGTACGCTACGCGACGCTTGAGGTGCGTATCTTTCAGGAGATGTTCACAAACCTGAACCTTACCGGCGCTGGAACGCTCGCGGCCCTGCAACTGGCTGTGGCCGGGCTTCTGGTAAGCCTGATACAGTACCTCACACGAAAGAAAGGCGCCGGTACCGTACGCAGCGGCCGTCGGTTTCACGCGCGACGCTGGAACGAACTCGCGCGCCCTGCGCGTGCACTGGCCGTTCTGTACTGGGCGGCCGTCGGAATGTTTCTGTTCGCTCCCTTGCTCACCGTGGTTGTACGGGCGTTTACGTGGAACGGCGGATTCAGCCTGATCTCTTTTCGGGCTCTCTTCGGTGGTTCCGTCGGTACCCGGGAGGTTTCCGAAATCATGCAGGCACAGCTGCCCGAGATCCTCATGACGAGTCTCGGTATGGCGACACTTTCAGCCCTGGCGAGTTCGTCGCTCGCTTATCTCTGTGCACGAAGCCTCAGAGACCACCTGCCAGGCTGGCTCGACACCGTGCTGACCATGCCTCTTGCCATCAGCGGCGTCACCCTGAGCCTGGGACTTCGGCTTCTCCTCTTTGGAATTGTTCCGGAACTCGCTCTCATAGTTATGGCGCAGAGCGTCATGGCGTTCCCGCTTGTCTTCCGGAACATGAGGGGTCATCTGCGGGCCCTGCCCACCCGATACCTGGAAACGGGACGCAGTCTTGGCGCCCGGCCCGTGCACCTGCTGTGGACGGTTGAAGTTCCCGTCCTCTGGCGGGGGCTCGTGAACACCTTTGCGTTCGCATTCGCGGTAAGCCTCGCGGACTTCACTTCCGTACTGACGATAGGACGAGGGCGCATTGTCACCTTTCCCATTGCCATGTACCGTCTGATCGGATTCCAGAGCTTCGATGTCGCGCTGGCCCTCGGAGTCGTGTATATGGTCTTCGTCGGTCTGATCTTCTTTGTGGTGGACATTACGAGCGTACAGCGTGAGGAGGCAGGCCTGTGATAGAGCTGCGCGGTATACGACGCGACTACGGGAACTTCTCCCTGACCGCAGACCTTCAGATTGATGCCCACGAACTCCTGACGCTGTTCGGAGAAAGCGGGAGTGGAAAAACAACCATCCTCCGCCTCATCGCGGGCTTTGAACGGCCCGACAGCGGACAGATCCTCGTTGGCGGACGCGCGGTGACAGGACTCCCGCCGGAGCGCCGTGAGATCGGCTACGTCTTTCAGGATTACACGCTGTTCCCCCACCTGAGCGTCGGTAAGAACATCGCCTACGGGCTGCGCGTACAGAAAGTTCCGGCAGAAGCCCGCGTGCGAAGGGTTCGTGAACTGCTTGATCTCACGGAGCTGGCAGGCTTCGAGGATCGTGCGGTGTCCACGCTTTCGGGCGGTGAACAGCAGCGGGTTGCACTCGCACGGGCACTTGCACCCTCACCGAAGGCCCTGCTTCTCGACGAACCATTCTCCGCAATTGACACCGAACGCCGGGGATCACTGCGTCGGCACCTTCTGAACATACAACGGACCCTGCAGATTCCGACGGTTTTCGTGACGCACAGCAGAACCGAAGCACTCTACCTTTCCGACCGCCTCGTCATCATGAGAGACGGAGCCATTGTGGAGTCCGGTGTACCCCGGGATATCTATGAGCGGCCGAAGACCCTGTACACAGCCCGCTTTACCGGAAGCGCGAACACCTTCACACACGAAAAACTCAAACGGCTCCCGGAACACTGGCTCGACGGTCCCGTACCCACCGAGGGAACCGGCGATCAGGATGCCCCGATCGCCGTACTGCGTCCGGAGAAGTTCGAGTTCACCGGCCCCGGGCAGTCGGGACCCGACGGAGGATGTCTCGAAGGGCAGATCCGCCATGTTGGGTATTTCGGCTCGTACTGCCTGTACATCGTGGAAACAGAACTCGGCGAACTGGACGTGCAGGAAGAACCGGGATGCTCCATCGGGCAGACGGTGAGGTTGTGCTGCCCGGCGGGTTCCATACACCTTCTCGGCTGAGACTACCAGCGCAGGCGAACGAGCTCGCGGTCCCACGTTCCGGGTATATTTCGTATACCAAGCGCGTGCCCCGACTCGAACAATGCTGCAGCCGTCAGACCTGACTCTATGGTACTTCCATACATGTACCAGAACTCTCCTCCATCGTCAGCAGAGAGATAGATCAGACCCAGCGTATTCTCTTCCGCAGTTGCACCTGACCACGCCGGATTCAGAAAAACCCAGGCACTATCGTCGGTAACATCTCCGACCCCCCAGCGCTGAACGTAGCCGGCCTCGGGACCGGGCAGACCCACCCGCCCGGGAGCGAAAAATGTCTGGTCGCCAAAGGAATCCCCCATGATCGGATACCCGTGTGCAATGAGACGCCCGTTGTTGCTCAGGCGTATACCCTGCGCCGGTGGGCCGGTGAAATCCACGATATTCTCCCATTCCGGATGGTCAAACGAAGACCGCTCTATGCCAAAGTTGTCTGCAAGACCGATGCCGGTCGCGGCAAGAATGGTACCGTCTGATGCCGAGGCGATGCCATAGACCGTCTGTCCGGTAATCATGGTCCGCTCTTCCCACACACCGTTGCGGTACAGAAACACTTCGCCGAAGGTTCCCGCTACGAGAAAGGTAGCCGGGCCGTGGGCGTGTGCCGCGTGAAAACTCGAGCGCGAAGGGAGTCCACCGTCGGTAAAGTTGTACCAGAACGTGTCCTCCGGAATGCGAACACGCCGTTGCAGCGTCTCTGTAACCCAGGTGCCTCCGCCGTTCGCGGTTATGGCCACCGTATTTCCGCTGTCGGCCACAACTCCATGGCTCCGGTCATAGAAAGAAACTGCCGCAATTCGAGTCGTGAGGCCGGGGACATCGACGCGCTCCCACGTGTGCCCTCCGTCACGGGTGCGGGCAATGGCACCATCGTCCCCGACGACCCACGCGTGGGTTGCGTCAACGATGCTTATGTCGCCAGGCTGAAAACCCAGGCCGAGTGCTTCGGCGACAATGGGCCGCGACTCATCCGCTATAACGGGCATGGTCTCAGGAAACACGTTCCCGCGTCGTACGACACGTTCACCTGTATCGTCGTGCGCTTGAGTGGACGCCGCCGGCTCAACGTGAACAGGGCTGCCTGTTGAAGTCGTGTTTTCCGCTTCCAGGGCGGCGACGAACGCGTCGATATCAAAGCCTGCACAAGCCGAAATGAAACTGACACAAACCAGGATCGTTATACATATACGTATGCGCATAATCTGCTTATATGCCGGGATTGATTCCTCTTCGTCAATATGTACGCTCGTTTCATGTATGCATGTGGTTCCGGTATGATGCGGTATGCAACACGCGGAAAGCACCTGGGACTGCATCGTGATCGGCGGGGGAGCCTCGGGTATGATGGCCGCCGGAAGAGCAGCGGAATGCGGGGCGCAGGTCCTCCTTCTGGAAAAGAACCGGCGCCTCGGGGAGAAACTGCGCATTACCGGCGGAGGCAGATGCAACGTCACAAACGCGACTTTTGACCGACATCTGCTTACAAGCCGCTACGGAGACCAGGGAAAAAGCCTCCACAGCCTGTTTGCAAGATTCACCCCCGAGAACATGCGCGAGTTTCTTCGCCGCTACGACCTGGAAACGAAGGTCGAGGCCGAGCAACGGGTGTTTCCCGTGACTGACTCAGCCGAAAGTGTGCACAGAGTTCTGAGCAGGTACATGAAGGACGGCGGGGTTACTGTCCGGACGGCGACACCGGTACACGAGCTGCTTCCCGGACAGGTCGATCAGGGCGGGAAGCATCTGGTGCCGGGGGTAGAGACCGGTCGCGGGGAGATTATCAGAGGGAGAACGATCATCCTGGCAACCGGAGGAACATCGCATCCTGAAACCGGCTCCACCGGAGACGCGTATCCCTGGCTTCGGGAGCTTGGTCTGCATGCACACGACGTCGACGTATCACTCGTTCCCATACAGGTCCCCGACCGCTGGATCACCGTGCTTCAGGGACTCGCAATGGTGGATGCAGGTCTTATCGTAGAGCAGTACGCCAATAGCGCCCTGACCCCGAACTCCGGTCTGCCAGTCAGGGATCATGCCGCCTGGGCCAATGCAAAGCGTGTCCTGGTGCGACGGGGAAAACTGCTGTTCACGCACTTCGGTCTCAGCGGACCGCTCGCGCTGAACGCAGCCCGGGACCTGAGGGCGCTCGCAGCCGACGGCCCGGTCCGACTACGCGTAGATCTGATGCCTGCCCGAAGCGAGGACCAGCTTCGAAAAGACATACAGGAGGCTATCGGCGCTGCCGGGGGAACCTTACTCAAGACACTTCTGAAGCAGTGGCTCCCCCCGCGACTCGTGAGTGCTGTCTGCGAGCTCTGCGAGCTCGATCCGCAGATCAGGCTCGCAGGACTGAGCAGGACTCAGCGACAACGACTCGGCGAAACGATCAAGGGGCTTCCCTGCAGCTTTGGCGGTCTCATGGGGACAGACCGCGCGGTCGTCTCAAGCGGTGGTCTCGATCCTGCCTCAGTCGACTTCAGAACCATGCAGGTTCGTGACTTCTCGAATCTGTACGTGCTTGGCGACCTTATCGACTTCAACCGCCAGAGCGGCGGCTACAGCCTGCAGATCTGCTGGGCCAGCGGCTGGGTTGCCGGCAGTCACGTCGGACTGCTTGCAGGCACCTCCGGTCCATGATACGGTCAACGAGGCTCTAACGGAAAACGGTGAAAATCCGTTGCGGACGCGCCACTGTAAGCGGTACGGAGCATCCCCGATGTCACCGGGACCCTGTTGTAAAACAGACCCGGGAAGACGATGCATCCGGCTAACCCGTAAGCCAGGAGACGAGAGCCATCGTACATACTACCTGTACGCGATTCTTATACAGGAGGTGCCCCATGACACGTGGCATTTCACGGCGGGCAGGTCTCGCCACACTGATTCTTTTTTTCGTTTCATCTCTTGTATTCGCAAGAGGTGTGCCTGAGTCTCCGATACAGACGGAGTCGCAGACGGCACACGAATCATCCCCTGGTTTTCCACTTGAGATCACCGATGCGCTCGGAACCGCAGTGGTCATACAGGAAAAACCGGAGGCCATCGTTTCCCTGAGCCTTTTCTCGGATGAGGTCCTCATCGGACTCGGTGCAGAGGACAGGTTCCTTGGCGTTTCGGGCCTTGCACTCGATCCGGTATACAGCAATGTCGCCAACGCCGCCGCGCGCATAGGCACGAACATCGAGTTCAACGTCGAGCAGATTATTTCACTGTTCCCCGACGTTGTTTTTGTAGCTGACTGGAGCGACGAGGACAGGGTTTCGCAGCTCAGGGAAGCCGGCATCGCCGTGTATCGCACCCGGACCGCGTTGACTGTTCCAGACATACAGGAAGAGATTCGCGTCATTGCCCGCATCATGGGAGAGGTCGAATCGGGCGAAGCCATAATTGCGGACATGGATGCCAGAATTACCTCGCTCGAAGAGACGACTGCGATCATCCCCGACGAGGAACGCCTGTCGGGCATAGAATACAACACCTGGGGTACCTCCAGTGGTGTGAACACGACGTGGAACGAAGTCATGACTCTCGCGGGTATCCGGAACGCTGTGGCGCAGCTTGAGGAGGATGACTTCGGCATGGTTCCGATGTCCAAGGAGCTGGTCATCGATCTCGATCCTGACATCATCTTTCTGCCGGGCTTTATCTGGGGGGACGATGATGCGGCCGAGGCTTTTGCCGATCAGGTCCTGAGTGACCCGGCGTTTCGCGGGCTTCAGGCAATCGAGTCAGAGCAGGTACACATGATACCCGAACGTCTGAAAGGAACGTACAGCCAGTTTCTCGTCGATGCGGCGGAGTACCTTGCACGTCTGATCTACCCGGACTACTTCTAGACCTCGCCATGGACGGCGGCATACCCCGGTTCGTTGCACCAACCGTGCTCTTCGCGACTCTCGCGATTTCACTGGCGGCGGCGCTGGCGCTCGGTTCAGTCACGGTTCCGCTTCGAACCATCCTTGACGTACTCAGACTGGTAATGCGTCCAGGCGATACGGATATCAGCACCTTGCCACGGGAGCTCAGAAGCGCCTACGCGATCCTGTACCACATACGCTTCCCGCGTGCGGTGGCAGCCGTCTTCGCCGGAGGCGCTCTCGCGCTCAGCGGCGCAGCCGTTCAGGGATTGTTCCGGAACCCCATGGCGGGGCCCGATATACTCGGGATCTCTGCGGGAAGCAGTCTGGGCGCTGTGCTGGCGATCGTGTCGGGGTTCGCCGCACTGCACCCGCTCGCCGTTCCCGGGTCTGCCTTCCTCGGAGCGCTGGCTGCTGCGGTGTTTGTCTATCTGGTAGCCGCTGGCCGTGGAGGCACGCAGCTTCTGTTCGTGATTCTCGCAGGACTCGCTGTATCGAGTATTCTCAGTGGCCTGGTCTCTGCTGTGCTGATCTTCGCCGAGGAACACGCGGTGAGTCAGTTCATTTTCTGGACCATGGGCGGGCTCGAAGGACGGAGCTGGCGGACAGTCCTGCCACCGCTGCCGTTTATCGCCGTCCTGGCCGTGGCCATGATGGGGTTTTCATCTCCCCTGAATCTTCTGACTCTGGGTGATGAGCAGGCTCACAGCCTCGGGGTTCGAGTCGAGATCCTCAAGGTCGGCATACTGGTCAGCGCCGCCATGCTCACCGCCATGGCAATCGCTCTGGCCGGACCGATTGCGTTTGTCGGTCTGATGGTACCCCATCTCGTACGGCTGCTGACCGGCCCCGATCATCGCACTCTCCTGCCCTATTCGATGGCCGCCGGGGCGATCTTTCTGCTGCTGAGCGATCTCATAGGCCGCTACGCGTTCCGACCCTACGAGATCCGGACCGGGATTATCACGGCAATCATCGGAGGGCCCTACTTCATTTTTCTGATTCTGAGATATCAGCGAAGGGGGTCGGCATGAAACCGGTCCTCTCGGCACACAATCTCTCGTACTCGGTCGGAGAGGCCCGACTTCTGCAGGATGTCAATCTGGATGTAAACCCTGGTGAAGTCGTCGGGCTCATCGGTCCAAACGGCGCCGGTAAGAGCACGCTGCTTCGGGCGCTGATCGGTTTCATACGGCCAGAGCAGGGAACGGTCAGGCTGCACGGGTTGCCGCTGTCAGGGTACTCCGCCCGGGAGCGATCGCGGCAGATGAGTTATCTGAGTCGGCAGGGGCCGGATCAGTTTTCGTTCCGGGCACGGGACGTAGTGGAAATGGGCAGCTACGCCGGACTTCGGTGGGGCCGCTCCCCGGGAACCCGCGAACGGGAGGCGGCGCTGCACGCGCTCGAACAGGTTGGCCTGCTCAAACTTGCCGATCGTGAGTTTCCGACCCTTTCGGAGGGCGAGAGACAGCTTGTGCTTTTCGCGCGGATACTCGTGCAGAACGCGCCAGTCATGCTGCTCGACGAACCGACGGCCAATCTTGACATAGGGCACGAACACACACTCCTTCGTATGGTTCGCACCCTCTGCGACACCGGGCGTTCAGCAGTCATCGCGCTTCACAACCTCAACAGCGCGGCCGAATACTGTAAACGCCTCGTACTGATCGAATCGGGCCGCATCACCGCTTCAGGAAGGCCCGACAATGTGCTCACACGCACACATCTTGAGCGCGCGTATCAGACCGATGTGCGCATAGGACAGAACGAGACAACGGGCAGCATCACCGTCAACTCGATTCCCGGTCCCGGCAACCGGCGAAACCTGAAAGTACACGTCATTGGTGGCGCGGGAAGTGCAGTCGGTATAACCCGCTTTCTGCACCGGAAGGGTTGTACGATTACCGGTGGCGTCTCGCACGAGCTCGACAGCGACGCGAAGTTCTGGGCGGCGCTCGGTATTGATTTCCTGCAGGTGCCTGCATTCTCGGAAATCGGTGAAGACACGCTGACCCTTGCAGCAGGTCTCGTTCGAGAAGCGGATCTGACGATACTCTGTGCCTTCCCCTTCGGCCACGGAAACGCCGCCAATCTTGATGTTGCAGAACAGGCACACGAGCTCCTGATTCTTGATGAGAATGCCGGCCTGTGTCGAAGGGCGTTTTTCGGTGATGCTGCAGAGCTCGAGCGTAAATTTCGCCGGCTCGCGAAAACCTGGGATATGGTCAGCTATGAGGAGGCCTGTGACTATATCAACTCGCTGACCTCAAAGGTGACCGTGACCGTTACACGGTCCGGCGGCTGATTCTTGTTGTATACTGGCCGGTATGGGGGACGGAATGAGCACACTGATAGTCGAAATGTGCAGCACGCTGATTGCAGCTCTCACGCAGGATCCGTCGCTTCCAGCTAAACAGGTCGGAAAGGCGCGGTATTATCATCTTATGTCCTGTGTTGACCGGAGCGTTACCGACGCGCTCTGTTCAGAGCTCGCGCAGTGTTACGGGCAGACCGTGGAACCCTCCGATCTTGTCCTGAAACGACGCGGTGACCATGTCTGCAGCCTGCTCGTGTACGCCGGTTTTCTGCATACCCCCCACCCTGCCCTCATTCTCTCGATGGAGGTCGATACGCAGTCCGGACGATACAGCACCCGACGATACAGGGCGAACCGACCGGTACTCCACCGCAAAGAGCTCCTGCTGCAGCCCGGTTCTCCCGAGTACGAACCCTGCGCCACGCTGACCGCTGCCGAGATCCGCGCCGGGCTTCTCTCTCGTCCCTATACCTTCGGTTTCGAAAAACAGTGGGAGGACCGGCTTACCACGGCAGGTTTTCGTGTAGACGGACATACTCTGTCGCCTTGTGAGCCGTAAGCGCTGCCTTTACCATGGATGCATGAAGAAACGACTGCTCGGTGATACGGAATACTCACTTTCACCAGTCGGCGTGGGCCTCTGGGCGATCGGCGGCGACGCCTGGGGTTCGACCGATGATGCGGAAGCGCTATCGATGCTCGATCTTGCCATCGAGCGGGGCGTGGAGTTTTATGACACTGCGGATGTCTACGGAGCCGGACATAGCGAGGAACTCCTCGGGAAGTCGATGAAAGGGCGTCGGGACAGGTTTGTCGTCGCCTCGAAGATCGGCTGGCGCGGTTTTGATACAGACCGCGGTCAGACAGCCTATACCACCGTTGAGCGCCTGATCGCCGGTGTTGAAAGCAACCTGAAACGCCTTGATACCGACTACATAGACATAATGCAGAGCCACATTAACTTCCGGGATCCGACCATGGAGGTCTTTCTCGAGGGTTTTGAGACGCTGAAAGCACAGGGCAAGATCCGCGCGTACGGCGTCAGCACGAGCGACTACGAGTACCTGCAGGCTTTTAACAGTGAAGGCGGCTGCTCTACCCTGCAGATCGATTACAGCATTCTCAACAGGACAGGCGAAGCCGACTGCCTTGCCTACTGTCGCGACAGGAAGATAGGGGTCATTGTCCGCGGCGCGCTGGCCATGGGAATTCTGACCGGTAAGTTCAGTACCGGTTCACAGTTCGAAGAGGGGGATTTCCGGAAGGCGTGGATCACCGATCCCGAGCAGAACCGCTTGTTCACCGAGGACCTGGAGACGGTTTCCCGCCTCAAGTCCGTTCTTGAACACGGCCCCGACGGTCAGACCCTCGCGCAGCTCGCCCTCCGCTTCGTTCTGGCGCATCCTGCCGTTTCCATGATCATTCCCGGCGGAAAGAATACGCACCAGCTCGGGCAGAATCTTGCGGTCCTCGATATGCCGCCGCTGAGCGCCGCTGAACAGGATGCGATAGACGAAATTGTACCTCCCGGAGGTGGCCGGAAGATCTGGCCGGCGTGATCCCCTCGGAGCGACAACGGATCTGCGATAACGCATGGACTCACACAGTACACAGGATCACCGGCGGCGGCGTGGCCGAAGCAATACTGCACGCGCAGGTCGTGCACGAACTGCAGAGCTGAAACGAAAATCAGATTTGAAACGACCGGAATTCTCTGTACACAAATATCTCTGCGCGATAGGCTTAGCGGCATGAAGATGATGTACGGTATGATTATGGCTCTTACACCCGCAGCGGTGTTTGCGGTCTATTCGTTCGGGGTTCCAGCCCTGCTGCGCATCGTAGCAGGAATCATTTCTGCGGTTGCCGCAGAAGCTGCGTACCAGAAAATAACCGGGAAGAAGATTACCGTGAAAGACGGCAGCGCGGTGATAACCGGTCTTCTGCTGGCACTGGCGATTTCGGTTTCGACTCCGATCTACGCGGTCGCCGCCGCGGCTGCGTTCGGAATCGTGGCGGGAAAACAGCTTCTTGGAGGGCTGGGAAAGAACCTTTTCAACCCGGCAATGTTCGGACGGCTGTTCTACCTGTACGTGTTTCCCGACTCGATTCTCCCCTGGATCAGCCCCGTAGATGGAACGGTCACAGCGACCCCGCTTGAGGTCCTGCGTGAGACGGGACAGGCCGCCGGAGTACCCATCGTTGATATGTTTCTCGGCCGCATTCCGGGAACACTGGGAGAGATATCAGCGCTGATGCTCCTGATTGGTTTCGGATTTCTCGTATACAAGAAGTATGTCCGGTGGAGAATTCCGGCAGCTGCGTTCTCCACGGTTCTGGTTCTTGCGCTCATCGCAGGCCACAATCCCCTGTTCTATTTCTTCGCTGGAAGCCTCGTGCTTGGTGCGTGTTTCATGGCAACCGACCCCATGTCATCTCCCCGGTTTCCGAAAGGTCAGATCGTGTTCGGCGCAGGTGTCGGCCTCATTATTATGGCGATGCGCTGGTGGGGGTGGCAGACCCCGGGAGTATACGAGTTCACCGAAGGCACAACCTTTGCGGTGCTGACAATGAACCTGACCGTGCCGTATCTGAACAAGAAGTTCAAACCGGCCAAGAAGTGATTTCTGCGGAGGTATAACTATGCTTGAAAATTCCCTGTTCCGATTTATTCTTCTACTCGCAGTCATGCTCATTGTTGGTTTCGGCTGGTACAGGATCGCGTTCATCCGACTCCGCAGGAAAGGCGAAGACGAAGCAGCGGCCCGAAAGGAAGCCTCCTTACAGGCGCGAAAGTTCTCGCTTATCGCGGCGTTTCTGTACATGGTTGCGATGGTGAGTGTCGCCGGTCTGTTCCTGTAAGATGATGTCTGAGACGGCTGCAAGAACGGGTGATCGTTCTACGCAGGCTTCCGCGCCAGCACAGCTTCAACGGTCATGGCCCACCATGACAGCTCATAATTCTGCTCTATCCTGAAACCTGCGTTTTCCAGGGACTGCCGCGCAAATATCGGGCGGCAGTCAA
>SKXQ01000056.1 GCA_007128315.1 Spirochaetaceae bacterium
ACAGCTGTGGTTCATTTCCTCTGACGTCGAGGCGGGTGTGGTTTTCCGGCCGAGTTATGGCTTGCGCACGAATGTGTTTTAATGAGAAACCGTAGTACAGTACAGGATCTTGCAGAAGATAAGGAGTCGCGTATGAAACGGTTTCTGCTGCTGTGTGTGATGTGTGGTGTGCTTGCTCCGGGTCTCGTCTCCGGAAACAGCCATGACACCCTCGAGGTGCGTTCGGCCCGCCTCGATCTTTCGGTTGGCTACAATCGAAGCCTTGCGCACGGGCATCTGCTGGTGGGTTCCCTTGTTACTGTACCGGCCGATCGCTTCGATCTCGGTGCCGGTGTGCGCGGCTATTTCGGGCTGGGCCACGAGGGACAGTACCTTGCACCGTATCTGCGCGTGGAGTTTCCCGATCTCGTGACGGCCAGCGGCCCCGATGGCTCCGACGAACAGCAGCTTTCCGCATCCCTGTATGTGGGTCTTGGGCCGGTGTTTGTGCTTCGACCGTCCGAGGACATATCCGACAGTCGTGGTGGACTGATGCTTCTCGTCGGGACGCAGGGTCCGATTGCCTACGCCGGACCCGGGGTGCTTTCGTTTGACGCAGGCATCGAACTGTCGCCGCCGCCGCCGTATCGGGGAGGAACAGATACCGGAGACTCGATCCTCGACGGCATACTCGGGGCCTTTCAGTATTTTCTGGCCGATGGCGGGTATCGCTGGAAAGCGTCCGTCGGTCTGGTGTACTCGTTTCTGTTCTGACCGACCCGGATCGATCGAAAAATGCTTAATACATTGTAACACCACTTGACGAAGAGTAATACAAAATAATACTCTTCGCGGGATGAACACCGTTGAGCTTGCCGATCTTCACTTCAGTTACCCCGGAGTACCCGTATTTCAGGGTGTTTCACTCACGGTTTCCGGAGGTGGACTGACTCAGATAGTCGGTCCGAACGGCGGAGGGAAAACCACCTTCGCCCGTCTGCTTCTGGGCCTGCTGAAACCTCACGCAGGGTCGGTGCGTGTACTCGGCCTCACACCGGCAAACGCACAACAGCGAACCGGGTACGTCCCGCAGCACAGCCTGTACGATCCGCAGTTTCCGGCTGTCGTCAGCGAGGTTGTCATGACCGGCAGGTTGACCGGACGATTCGGCCTGTACTCGCGCGAAGACCGCGGCGAAGTCGATCGTGTTCTTGACGACCTCGATATTGCTGACCTCAGGAAGCGCACCTTTTCCGAGCTTTCAGGCGGGCAGCGTCAGCGGGTGCTTCTCGCTCGAGCGCTGGTCAGCAATCCGGAACTACTCATTCTCGATGAGCCGACGGCAAACATTGACCGGGTGTCGGCGCGTCGTCTTGAAGGTCTGGTAGCCGGCCTCAAACAGAAGCTTGATGTGCTTTTGATTACCCACGACTTCGACTTCCTCTCCGAACAGGTCGATCGCGTCATGTGCGTGAACCGGGCAATACACATTCATAAACGGAACGACCTTTCAACAGACGACATGCACCGCCTGTTCAGTGGCCACCTGCACGATCTCGGGGTTACGGCTGCTGTGGGCACCGATACGGGGGCCCCGGTATGATCGAGTTTGTCGAAGCGGTTTTCAGTGCCCAGGTTCCCTTTATTCGATTCGCGCTCATAGCAGGTCTGGTGTCAGCGCCCGCCTTCGGCGTCGTCGGGTCGTATGTGGTCGTAAACCGTGTCAGCTACCTCGCCGGAGCCATATCGCACTCTGTGCTCGGCGGCATCGGTATAAGCCTGTACCTGCGTTTTGCACACGGGACTGAGTGGTTCACTCCCTTCTGGGGAGCGTTCGTCGCGGCAATGATTTCCGCACTTGTGGTCAGCTGGGCTTCCAGCAAAGGAAAGCAGCGGACCGACTCGGCCATAAGCACAGTATGGGCGCTCGGCACCGCGATCGGTGTCATATTCATCGTTCGCACGCCCACCTTTGTCGATCCCATGGCATACCTCTTTGGAAACATTCTCCTGCTCTCTCCGCAGGATCTCTGGGGCATCATTGTACTTGATGTCATCATTGTCGTTTCAGCGGTCTTTCTGTACCCGCAGCTGTTTGCAGTGAGTTTCGACCCCGAATTTGCGACGGTACGTGGAGTTGCCGTTCAGCGGCACATTACGTTCCTGCTGCTGCTGACCGGGGCAACCGTGGTGCTCATGGTGACCACCGTTGGAATCGTTCTCGTTATTACGCTTCTGACGCTTCCGGCGGCTACTGCCGGATACTTTGCCCGTTCGCTCAAAGGACTCATGATACTCGCATCGGTGTTTTCTGCCGTGTTTTCGGTCGCAGGCATCGCTTTGAGTTACATATACGATCTGCCGAGTGGCGCAGGGATCGTTCTATTCACTATCGCAGGATACGTACTCGCGTGGCTGTATTCACGCGTTCGGGAACAGGGTGCGCGGGCCTGACGCCGGCACACAATCTACACATAAGAGGAGGTCTTTATGACTGCTTTCAGGAAGGTGCGGGGAATTCTCGCTATACTCGCGGCAACGTTCTTTCTCGCCGCATGTGCGACAGGACACGATCATGATCACGACCATGACCATGACCATGACCACGGTCACGGGCATCACGATGATCATGACCACGGTCACGGGCACGAGCACAACGACGGCCGTATTATTATCGGGTTCAACAGCGGCACGGTCGCGATTCTCGATGCGCACGACGGTGACGTAGAAGCTGTGTTCGAGCAGCTGCTCCCGGCTGGTGGTCTGGCGGTTTACTCGAATGACAGTGGCGAGTTCGGATACGTGTTCAACCGTGCCGAGTCCATGGTCGCAGTCATAGACAGCGGGCAGAAACTCGTGGAGCACGACGGTCACATGGATCTGGTTTTCGAAGACATTGATGTCCTCGGGTTCATTCAGAACGGAGTCCTTCCGACTCACTTCACGACGACCGTGGGACGAACGGGCATCTACAACGACGGGTCCGGCAATATCACCGTCATTGACGAGAGTCTGCTTCGAACCGACTTCAACGCCGCGCTGTCCATGGTACCCGCACACGAAGACCACGGTGCCCCGGTCCTGCTCGGCGATCGCCTCCTCGTCGGCTATGTCCGGCAGCCGCACATCGAAATGCTCAGCTACGACGGAGAACTCCTCGGCACCTTCCCCGGGATTTCCCGGGCCCACGGGCAGGACCGGGTCGGCCGGTTTACCGCCTTTGGTGCAGTCGAAGGTGTCATGATCGTTACCCAGACCGGTTCAAACTTTGAAGCGGCCATGGTCACGAATCCTTCCGGGACACCCGAAGGCGTGCGCACCGGAACCGTCTACGGACATCCCTCGCTTCCGCACTTCGTAGGAAATCTTGGAGTTGGTCTCGTCGCGGTGAACCCTGAAACACTCACCAGCACCCGCCACGAGGTTCCATCGCAGCCCTGGCGCTTCGGTATCGACCGGTCCGGCCATTATGTCGTCGTCCTCGGTCGAAGCGGAAGTGTATACGTGCTTGATTCCGGGTCTTTCGAGCTTCATGCCACAATTCCGGTAGTCGACGCACACGATCCGGACGCTGCCGCCGGAACTCCAATACCGTCACTCACTCTCGGTCGACGGGTTGCGTACGTCAGCAATCCTGCTGACAATACCGTCGTGGAGATCGATCTGAGCCACGGTGAGGCCGAGCATACCTTCGCGCTTGATCAGGCTCACGGTACGGTTACGTCCATTGCCATCATGATCACTGACGGAGCTATTCACTGATGCCCTGCCGCACCCGAATCGTTAGTGTTGCAGCAGCCTTTTTTCTGTTCCTTTCTGCGGTCGCCGGCTTTGCCGGTGGCCGGCAGGAGACTCGTTCTCGTGACGGCGTCATTGAAGTGTATGCGAGTGTGGCTCCACAGGCCGACATGATTCAGCGCATAGGTGGTGATCACGTATCGATTGGCATACTGATAGGTCCGGGTCAGGACGCGCACACCTTCGATCCGTCGCCGCGTCAGATCGAGCGCCTCGGTCGTTCCGAAATTCTTTTCGTTTCCGGACTCGAGTATGAGTTCAACATTGTCCAGGCACTCAGACGTTCCGCACCTGGTGTCCGTATCGTCGAGCTCTTTGACGGTATAGAGCTCAGAGAGATCGAACGGCACTGGGTGAATCCTGATGCGGCGCACAGTCACGATAACGAACCGGGAGATCCGCACATCTGGCTCGGGTTCAATGAAACGCGTGTGCAGGCGCGTCATATACGCGATGCGCTGACCGAAGCGCGGCCTCACTTTGCAGCAGACTTCGAACAGGGTTATCAGGATATGCTCGCGCTCGTAGACGAGATCGAGCAGGAGGTCGAAGAGCTTCTTGGACACCTGAGGGGTAGAAGCGTCATGGTGTATCATCCAGCGTTCGGATACATGCTCGACCACTTCGATATCAGGCAGCTGAGCATCGAGGCCGGGGGGCGCGAACCGAGTCCGCGTCAGCTTCGTGTTGCGATCGAGGAGGCCCTCGCCGCTGGCATCAGCATAATCTTTACACAGCCTGAATACGATGATGTGGCCAGTCGATCGGTCGCCCGTGCAGTCGGAGCGAGAACGGAAGTTGTGACCGACCTCGGTTCTGACTGGCCCGAGCTCATGAGAAGCATCTCATTGCAGTTTTCTCAGGAAGGCAGATAGTTTTCCATGAAGCGTGTCCCGCACCAGCGGGACGTGCTATATTTCGAGTCCATGAAATGGACACGGAAATATCGGGCGATTACAGACGGCACTTCAAAAGCCTGGGAGACTGATGCCTCGTGGCACGACGGTCGCATTACACCGATACGGCGGTACGCGCTGGTCGGAGTGGTGTTCGGAATTCTGTGGATCGTGGCTGTTGGTGCCTTTGCTGCAACGGTCGTTATCGGCGCCGAAGAACCAGTTGGTCTCGTTACGCTTCTGTTTCTGGGTCCCGGAATATACATTCTGATCCGATCCCTGCGTCGATTTCTCGTTGAGAAGAAGTATCCTCACGTACACCTGAAACCCTCACGGATTCCGGTTGCCCCCGGCGACCGCCTTGAATGTGTTCTGTATTCCGGCGCTGATCCGGCCCGGTTCAGCGCATCTGACGTTACGTTCAGCATACGAGTTACCGCAAACAAGTGGGTCGAACAATCAACGGCGAGCGACCGCAGCGGCCCGCGGAAGCGTCGGTACGTTTTGTGGGAGAAGACCATCACGGTAGCGTCTGTCAGTGGGGTCTCGGAGTTCGGATCCGCTCTTGTCGCGCGTTTTGGCATGGACCTGCCCGGGGAACAGGAGCCGACGAGCCGGCTTCCAGGAAGCGTAAGCTATGACTGGCGCATGGAGGTTGATGCCCGCGAAGACCTTCCCGGGTACACGTATGAGTTCACGCTTCCGGTTTTCGATACCCGCAGCGCTGGCGAGCGGGCGGATGACGCGCTCGGAACCGTAACGCCGCTCGACAATGTTTCTGCGGGTCGTGGCGAAGTACCACCGGCACCCGACTCGCCGGTCGCACGGGGAGATCTTGAGGGTCTTCGGGCATATCTGCAGGAAATGCACGATCAGCGACACGAGCTCGATGGGCGAGCGATAGTACACCGCCTGTTTCGAGGTCTTGTCCCGCACACCACTCTGCAGCGGAACGGCGACGCGGCGGTAAGCGTCGTGCACGTTAAAGGCGATCCTTCGGTAAGAACCGTCCGCAGGCTGCTGGCACTCACAGCGTTCCTGCTGGCATTTTTCCTGGCAGGCCCTCCGACACTGCTGTTCCTGATCGTATGGCTTGTTCTGGTCTTCATGGGACGCGCGGCAAAACCGGCAGCAATTGCGGTTCATGGCGATCAGAGTGGCCTGCAGATTGACGAGATTCGGGGAAAGAAGACGCGCTCTGAACGGTACGAATGGTCGAGCATTGGTATGATTACCGACACGAAATTTTCCATGTTCTACGAAGACATCATGCTGCCGCGCCCCGGACGCGCAACGGCAACGCTTGGCGTCCGTATTCCCTCGAAACGCGAGGCCGAAGGAATCGCTGCGGCGATCGAGTCGGTCAAGGATCGCTACCGGGCATGACAGAACGGAGACGTGACACCGTGAAACCGATGGTACAGGATCTGCTGCAAGTCCTGACTCTCGAAGAAAAGGCTTCCCTCTGCTCGGGCAGGGACTTCTGGAATCTCAAAGGTATACCCGAAAAAGGCGTGCCATCGGTTCTGGTGACTGACGGTCCGCATGGACTTCGAAAACAGGCCGGAGACGCCGATCATCCTGGTTTGAACACAAGTGTTCCTGCCACGTGTTTCCCGACAGCGGCCGGTCTTGCTGCGACCTGGAACGAAGCACTTGTTGAGCAGATCGGGCAGGCGCTCGGGAGAGAAAGCCGCCACCACAAGGTTGCGGTCATCCTCGGTCCCGGTGCCAATATCAAGAGGTCGCCGCTGTGCGGGCGCAATTTCGAGTATTTCTCCGAGGACCCCTTCCTTACAGGCCGGATGGCTGCGGCTCACATACGGGGGGTGCAGTCCCAGGGGGTAGGGACGTCGCTGAAACACTTTGCCGTGAATAATCAGGAGCGCCGGCGCATGACGATCGATGCGATTGTCGACGAACGGGCAATGCGCGAGGTCTATCTTTCAGGCTTCGAGTATGCCGTCAAAGACGCGCAGCCTGCGACGGTCATGTGCGCGTACAATCGCCTGAACGGAACGTACTGCAGCGAGCATCGTGAGCTTCTGCAAAACATTCTCAAGGACGAATGGGCTTTCGATGGTCTGGTCGTCACTGACTGGGGTGCTGCGAATGATCGCGTCGAGGGGCTCAAGGCAGGTCTCGACCTGGAGATGCCGGGTAACAGAGGGGTGACCGACGCCCTGATCGTGGCAGCCGTCAGGAACGGACAACTCGACGAACAGGTCGTTAACGAGGCGGTTTCGCGTATTCTGTCTGTGATTCTGCCGGCAGCAGCGACACTCGAAGATGCGGTGGACTGTGACTACAATGAGCATCACGCACTCGCACGGAAGGCTGCTGCACAGTCGGTCGTCCTGCTCAAGAATGAAAACGATACTCTGCCGGTCAGCGATACCCGGCAGTCGATCGCCGTGATCGGGGCGTTTGCGAAAGACCCACGCTATCAGGGCGCAGGCAGCTCGCTCATTAATCCCACGCGCGTCGACACTGCCTGGGACGCAATACAGGAGTACGTGAGCGTGTCCCGGCTGCGCTATGCACCCGGTTACGAGATCAGCGGGGAACGCCGGAGTCAGAAACTCATAGACGAGGCCTGTGCCGTGGCTCGCGAGACGGACTGTGTTCTGCTGTTCGCGGGCCTGCCGGATTCCTTCGAATCGGAAGGCTTTGACCGTGCACATCTCGATCTTCCCGAGTCGCACACCGCGCTTATTCGCGCAGTGGCGGCAGTCAATTCCAACACAACAGTCATTCTCTCAAACGGGGCGCCGGTTGTCATGCCCTGGCTGTCCGATGTTCCAGCGGTCCTCGAGAGCTACCTTGGAGGGCAGGCCTGCGGCGGCGGAATCGCTGACGTGCTCTTTGGTGCGGTGAACCCCTCGGGCCGGCTCGCAGAGACCTTCCCTGCCGCACTGGACGACGTCAGCAGCAGCCCGAACTTTCCTGGTGGGACTGCAGCAGTCGTGTACGCCGAGTCGGTCTACGTCGGGTATCGTTATCACACGACCGGAGGTCCCGAACCGCTGTTTCCCTTCGGTTACGGACTGAGCTACACACGCTTTGCATACCGTGATCTGAGTATCGTTCGACAGAATGATGATACGTACGAGATTACGTGTGTGGTTACCAATACGGGTGAAGTAGCCGGCGCGGAGGTCGTGCAACTGTACGTGAGAGACGTCGAGTCGTCGGTTTTCCGACCCGACCGGGAACTCAAGGGCTTCGCTCGTATCAAGCTGAAACCGGGTAAAAGCGGTACCGTGCGCTTGAAACTGGACCGCCGGGCGTTTTCCTTCTGGGATACCGGATCAGAGCGATGGACCCTTGAAGCGGGTACCTTCGAGATTCTTGTCGGGGCATCGTCTGCGGATATCCGTCTGAATGGAACTGTCGATATTACGACCGGTGACGCCGTGTCTGACTGGGCCCGCGAGCAGAAAGAGCGCGTACCCGGCTATTTCCGGCCAACTCCCGCGCTCTTCTCCGGAACGGGGATCGGGAGCGAGTTCGAGAAGGTGCTCGGTCGCCCGGTTCCGGCGGTGAACAGAGTTGGTCGGCGACATTTCACGAGAACGTCAACTCTCGAAGACATACGCAGTACCTGGTTCGGATCGTATCTTCGCCGCAGCTTCCTGAGAAAGGTGCGCGACTCGGCCGCGCCCGATGCTGACGAGCGGAACGTTCGCATGATGCAGGCTGTCGTCAACGAAATGCCGCTTCGAAATCTTGGAATGATGAGCGACGGAAAAGTGCCCCCCGAAACTGTTGACGGTATCGTCGACATCCTCAACGGGCGTATCTTTCGCGGTGTGCGCCGGATCCGGAGCACGCGACGCTGAGGGTCTGACTCCTATCGCTGGTACAGGTGCACGTCACGCTGCGGAAAGGGGATACTGATTCCCTTCGCGTCAAATGCTTTCTTGACCGCTTCGTTAATGCCGAGCGTTGCGGTCATGAAGTTCGGGGCTTGCACCCAGAATCGGCACAGAAAGACCACTGCGCTGTCGCCGTGCTCGGTGACACCGACGAGAGGTGCTGGTTCCGTAAGGACGAGCTCGGAGCCTGAAAGTACCCCGGAGATCGTTTCCTTGACCTCGTCGATGGACGCTTCGTAGGAGACACCGAAGCTCAGATCGATGCGGCGGGTCGCGTTGACCGAAAAATTTGTGACCGCACTGTTCGCAAGGTTCCCGTTCGGTACTATGACCCGTTTGTTGTCAAAGGTGTCCATGACGGTGTACAGCATCTGGATTTCGCGTACGGTACCCATAATCCCGTTTGCCTCAATGAAGTTCCCGACGGCAAAAGGTTTGAAGATCAGGAGCAGCAGGCCGCCGGCGAAGTTACTGAGACTCCCCTGGAACGCAAGAGCAATCGCTAGACCTGCCGCACCGATTATGGCGACAAATGAAGTCATGGCTATACCGAGGGTCGAAGCGGCGCTGAGAACGACCACGAGCTTCAACACGAATCGAAGCAGGCTGGACGTGAAGGTACGAACCCCGATATCAACATTCCGCTTTTCAAGCAGGCGTGTTGTAACGCGGGCAATCACTCCTGCGGCAATGAAACCGCCGGCAAGGATTACGAAGGCGAGCACGACGCGTGGCGCGTACTCGCTTACGAGACTGGTCAGAATATCCATGGTATCCATGCGTACAGCATGCACGGGATTTCGCTTCTACTCAACACGAGCTGCACCGAACACCTGTCGGATCAGGTCCTCATTGTCGGTATAGACCAGAAAGAAGTCCGTCGGGAGCGCCAGGCGCGCCTGTATGCCTACTACGGTCGCGTCGCGCTGGGTCTGGTGAACGAGGAGGGCGTGGATCTGGTCGATACGGGGTATCCTTCCATCGTATGCCGGTGCCCAGGGGTCCATAACGACCTTGTTGGGGTGTCCGGTGTAGCCGTCGGCCTGCCTCGGGTCGGTACCGATTATCAGCGTGTGCGCCGGTGATCGTCCTTCAGCCTCCAGGGTATCAAGAGCGCGTCGGACAGCGACGCCGACAGCCTGGTGCTCAAAGTGTTCGAGTGCCGGACCCGGTTCATCAGGGGCAACAATGATTTCGGGCTGCAGTGCTTCGATGATCTGAAGAAGCATCTGGTGAACCTGATCCGCGCCCCCCCACCGCTCGAGCACCGCCTCCACCCCCACGACATCGAGCACCGAGCTGTAGGGAGCGTTTGAGAGCCCGAGTCGCAGGTAGTAGTCGGCACCCAGCGCCCCGATGGCGCGGGCCGCCTCGATCCTTCTCACGTCGGCGAGCTCCGTCCCTGACATACGACGCGACGGATACACACCGTCCGTGACCCGCCACGGAAACTGATCGAGCCCTGACTCACCGTCGGTAAACACGAGCACGGCACCGCGCATTCCCAGCCCTCGAAGACGCGGCAGGAGCGAACCGAAGTACAGGGCCTCATCGTCCGGATGCGCGTGTATGGCCAGGAAATCCAGCGGTCCGATCGGGAGCTCCTCCGGTGCGGTATACTCCCGCGCGGCTCCGCGAAAACCGGAGACCTCCGGTGCATTCGGATCGCGGCTCCACGTGGTTTGCAGCTCCGGTTCAGCCCGGTGTGGCTCCTGCTCCGGCAGAGGAGCGACAGGCTCGGGCTGAACCGGGGTCGCAGGCGCAGCGACGGGTACCGCAGCGTAGGAAACCGGAACGGAATACCATAGAAGCCCGACGGCGAGGATCGTCGCAACCGCCGGCAGGGCAAAGAGCAGCCGGTGTTCAGGTCGCGGCGGACGCTTCCAGGGGACCTTTTCGACGGCGTCAACGAACACCCGCACCGATCCCGTACGGAACTGATCACCACGCCCGAGCTCGTACTCCGTGCGTTCCATGCCGTTTATCCGCACCGGAGTTCCTGTTTCGAGAAAGAAGCGTTTGCCTTCATTCCGTACCGTGATTTCGTGGGTGAGGGCGCTGTTCCCGGGCCCGACTCGGGCTGGATACTCTTCCAGCCGAAGGGTCTGAGCATCATCGGGCGTGCGGATGTCGAGTACCAGCACTGGAGGGCGCCTGTTATTCCATTTCACGTAGACCCGTTGCCGGCGGAACTCCGTTTCGCGACGGAGTGTGAAGAACAGCAGACCCAGGACCGTGATCGCCATGATCCACGCGAGTGGTGCAGTAAGACTGCGCCCACGGCGGTACTCCGGGATGCGCGCGAACAGAGTGGCCGCCGGAGCATCCGCTCGTGCCTCGTGCACGCCGACCGATGCATCGGGAAGGGCCGGCCCGGGCTGGGTTGTAATATCCGTGGTATCCGGTATCGTCCGATCGACCGGCTGCGTGGAGAGCGACGCGAATATGTGCTGTATCGTGCCCGGGCCACGCGTGGGAATGCTCAGGAATTCGACCTCGATGGAGCCGGGGAGTTCGGGGACCGGTGCAGGCACGACCGCAGAAATGTCCTGCCCGTCGGTCACGACGAGCAGATAGTCGCTGTTCATGAGCGTGACGGTCCGGCTCAGCGCCGGAAGCAGCTCGACGGTTCCCCACGGTGAAAGTAAGGCGACGATCCTGTTGAGCTCCCGGGCCGACACGGGCTCAGGCGTTCTGCGCTCTACCCGGTCAAGATGGTTCGCAATAAGCAGCTCGTACGACTCGTGTGCCGGACGGGTATCAAGCCAGTTCGCGAGTTCGTGCCGAAGTCTGTCGATTCGTGTTGCACCCATGTCCCGGGATGCGAGACTGAAACCCAGGTCAAAGAGTACGCTCACGTCCTGTGCCGCAGACGGGACGACAGAGACCATCACAAGCAGCAGCATAAGCATCCGGACGCGTCGCATAACGGTCAGACTATACGTGGTGCAGAGGTCAGTTGTCCACGAATTCCCACAGGTGTGTTACAGTGCATCTCATGACAACACGATTCGAACATATGGCACTGAATCTGAGGGACTACGACGCGGCGGTCAGATGGTATACGGGGCATCTCGGGCTGACGGTCGTCAGGAATGATCCCGGAAGCAAAGTGTTCCTCGGCGACAGTACCGGCCGAACCGTCCTCGAACTGTACGAGAACCAGGACGCGGGTCTCCCCGATTATGCCGATATGCATCATCTGGCGCTTCATCTCGCCTTTGTCGTCGATGATCCCGACGAAGCCGCGGCAGCGCTTGTACAGGCCGGCGCGGTCATGGTTGACCCGCCGCGGAGCGTTGCCGGAGACAGACTATCGATGGTCCGCGACCCCTGGGGTATCTGCCTGCAGTTCATTCGGCGCGCTGAACCGATGCCATAGACAGACGCTGTTGACTATTTCCCGCGCAAATTCATACGATTCGTTTCGTGAAACACGAAAATGCGCGCGTTACGGCTATGGCTGCAGGGCAGAGGTTTACCCCGCAGATACCCGACCCCGATTCCGACGGTGCCCCCGCCATGGACGGCTGGGGCTTCGCCGATTCCGGCTTTGCGATCACCGACGACGGAAACGTCACTATGACGGGTTCCCGGTATCCGCTCAGCGGCCAGGTGCTCCCGCATCTGATTCCCTGGATCTCGGGGATACTCGGAATCGAGGTGGATCCCTTTGACCGCAATGAGCCCCACTATCCTCCCCGGGTTCCCGAACCGGTAATCAACAGGAAATTCGTAAAGGCCCTCGGCGAGGTCATCCCGGAATCCCGACAGTCTCTGGATGACGAAGTCCGTCTGCGCCGTGGCCATGGGCACACCCAGGAAGACGTGTGGGCAATCCGGTATGGTTCCATCGCACGAGTACCTGACCTGGTTGTGTGGCCCGAGAGCGACGACGAGGTGGAGGTAATTGTTCAACTCGCAGGTCGACACGGCGTCACCATTATTCCCTATGGCGGTGGTTCAAACGTCTCGGAGGCGCTCCGCTGCGACCCGAACGAGAAGCGCATGATCGTCTCGGTCGACCTTGGTCGCATGAATCGCATCCTCTGGGTCGATCCCGACAATAACACCGCCTGCATACAGGCCGGTGCGTATGGACGTCACATTCATTCGGCGTTGAAGGCACATGGTTTCACGATGGGTCACGAACCCGACAGTGTGGAATTCTCCACGCTCGGCGGATGGATCGCGACAAACGCGAGCGGCATGAAGAAGAACCGCTACGGAAACATTGAAGACATCGTGCGGGATGTGACGGCCATAACGGTCGACGGCAAAATCGAGCGCTATTCAGTCGGACCCCGAGAAAGCATAGGGCTTGATCCGCGAAATCTGCTTTTCGGCTCCGAAGGGAATATTGCGATTATTACGAGCGCGATCGTCTCGATCTTCCCCGTCCCCGACGTCCGGGCCTTTGATTCGGTGTTACTTCACAGCTTCGAGGACGGCGTCGCCATGACGAACGAGCTCATGAAGCAGGGGAATATCCCTGCGAGTGTCAGGCTTGTCGACAACATGCAGTTTCAGTTCAGTCAGGCCCTCAAACCCGCGACGCGTGGTGCGATCGCAAAGCTCAAGAGCCGGTTGCAGAAGTTCATGGTCACGAAGCTCTACGGTTATAGACCGGATCAGATGTGCGTTCTGACCCTCGTGTATGAGGGGAGTAAAAAGGATGTCGCAGAACAGCAGAAGCGGGTGCGGAAGCTTGCGAAAAAGTACCGGGGCCTCGCAGCAGGTGCCGAGAACGGCAAGCGTGGCTATACCATGACCTTCGCCATTGCCTACATCCGGGACTTCGTCATGAAGCACTGGGTCATTGCAGAATCCTTCGAGACTTCGGTCCCCTGGAGTCAGGTGGTCGAGCTCTGCAACCGGGTCAAGAAGCGCGTCGTCGACGAGCACGCGGCGAGAAATCTGCCGGGTCACCCCTACGTGACGTGTCGCGTTACCCAGCTGTATCCCACTGGGGTTTGTGTCTACTTCTATCTGGCTTTTCACTACAAAGGTGTCGAACATCCGAGCGACGTGTTTTCCGAGATTGAACGGGCAGCCCGCGACGAGATTCTGAAATGCGGCGGCTCGCTTTCCCACCATCACGGAGTAGGTAAGATACGGGAGGGCTTCGTGGATCGCATCCATTCTCCTGCCGGCCTTTCAGCGGTGCAGAAGGTGGTTTCGGCTCTCGACCCCGATAAGGTTTTCGGAGCGGGTAACCACGCGGTTCGCTCGAGCAGAGGGTAATCGCTGTGGGTTCAGACGAAACGGTTCTCATTACCGGGGCGACCGGATTTCTCGGCAAGGTGGTTCTGGAGGAACTACTTCGGACGAGACCCGACACCCGTGCGATTCTTGTGATCAGACCACGTGGGAAACTGACCGCAGAGGACCGTTTGCGACAGCTCTTCTCGTCGGCCTGTTTCAACGGATTGCCCGAACAATGGTCGCAGCACGTATCCGCGATAACGGGTGATCTCGCGGAGCCCGCCTGCGGGCTTTCTCCGGCGGATCTCACTGTGGTGAGAACCTCGGTGACGCGCATTATTCACTGCGCAGCGTCGATCGAGTTTGATCTGCCGGTGGCGGACGCTGCGAAAGCAAATATCACGTCGACACTGAATATCATGAATCTTGCCCGGAGTTGCGATGCGCTCCGGTCCGTGGTAAGTGTCTCGACCGCCTACGTAGCGCCTCATCTGCCTCACACGAAACTTGAGGAGAAACTAGTACCCGTACCATGGAATGTCGAGGCGATCTACGGTGACATACAGGCTGGAACGGTTACGACCGAGGACCTTGTTCCCCAGAGCGGACACCCCAACAGCTACACCCTTACCAAGTGCCTTGCCGAACACCTGCTGGTGTCCCGGTTTGCCGATCTGCCCCTGTCGATCGTCCGGCCGAGTATTATCTCGGCGAGCAGAACCTGGCCGGTACCTGGCTGGCTCGACAGCCGCGCAGCATTTGCGGCCTTCGTCGCGCTGATCGGTTCGGGACATCTGCGGGCACTGATCGCTGACCTTGATACACACATGGACGTCGTTCCCTGTGACGTGGTGGCGCATGACATCCTCACGCAGCTGTTCTCCGGTGAACCCGTGGTCGACGGTCAGATACCCATACGCCACTCCACGGTGGGTCTGGATCAGGCTGTTACCGTCCGCGAGGCCCGGGATGAAATCCTCGGGTTCTTCAGCGAGTACCCGGTCGAAGAGCCGCCCCATCTGCGCTACATCGGTCCTCCCGGGAGGGCTTTTCGCATTGCGGATTATCGTGAGCATCACCGGCGTTTCGGGTCGCGTGAAATGCCCATGTCGGAGCGGCGCGCGTCGTTCATCCGACAGCAGACCGATTACCTCAATACGGCGTTCCGCTACTTCACGCTCAACAGTTTCGACTTTCGCCGTTCGTTACCCTGGCCCGGTGAGAAACTCGATACCGGCGCCTATATTCATACGATCTGCTCCGGTGTGTACCGGTTTCTCATGCGTCGCAGCCGGCACGAACTCCTGATCGGTGGCGAGAGGCTTGGACGTTTGCAGCAGCACCTTGGAGGACGGATGCCTTCGGTATTTTCAGCCGACCGGTCCCGGCGCGTGCTCGGGCTGCTCGGTTCGGTACTCTCCTCACGCGCCGACCGGGTCACCGTTGACGAGATGTCGCTGCGAGCCGTGCGCGATGATGCACCAACCGGTTCGTTGATGCTCTTTGATGCGAAGACTGAGAAACACGCGTGGCTCGTCTCTCTGCTCAGTGCGTATGCCCTTCTGATGCGACGATCACTAGGGTTTGGTTCGGTGTGGGTCATCCCGTCCGTTACCCTGCCGGAAGCAGTTCGACCTTCCGGTGATGTTGTCACGATTGCCCTGCGTAACAGTACCAGGGCCTACCCTGCCGGTCGCATAGCTGGAAATCCTGCCCGACTTCTGGATCTGATCTCGACAGGTATTCCGGTTCTGCCGGTGCCTGTGAGTATAGAATCAGAAACTGTCGACCTGCCTGAGTTCGACGGAGCGGTCGTCGACGGCACCGGGGTCCGGCTCATGAGGACCCTCGCGGGGCGGCTTGACGCTTCAGAAGATCAGCTTAAGCGCCTGCACCTTTCGGTCGGGTAAGAAGCGATCCTTCTACACCGACAGACCGCGACCCGACAGGCGGTGTTTCATCTGCTCGTAGCTCAGGCCGTGTCGCACTGCGATGTCGCGCGCGTAGCTGTTCCCGTCGGGTACGCCTTCGGAGATGCGGAACGTGCGTTCCGCGTGTTCACCCGAAACGCGTGCTTCGGCAACGAGTGATCCGATCCCCGTGAAGTCCTGCCGATTCTCGCATACAGATCGCGCGAGATCGTGCAGGTGAGTCGCGAAGACACCGCGAACACCGAGAGACGAGAACACCCGGAGAAGCTCCTCGGCGAGTATGGTCGCTTCCTGCGGACCGGTGCTCGACAGACTCTCGTTGAGCAGCACGATACTGCGGCCGGTAATTACATCGATCAGGGACGACAGACGCGCGGTTTCCTCGCTGAGACGACCGGTATCGAGGCTTCCGAACTCTCCGGTCGGGAAATGCGTCTCGATCCGATCGGCCGGGCGAATGCGAGCAGCCCTGGCGGTGACGAACAGTCCGTTCTGCGCCATGAGATACGAGAGTCCTGTCCCCTGGGTGAATGTGGTCTTTCCCCCCTGGTTCGGACCGGTAAGTACGACGAAGCGGGTGTCTGAGCTGAAGCTGACCGTATTCGGGATCGGAGCCGGCGTATCGCCTTTCAGATATTTCAGAGCCAGGTGCAGATTTGTCATGTCTTCGATGTAGTCCTCACCGTCGTCGTGTATGTCGGGAATACAGACCGGAATGCCGACCGACTCGAGCGCGTCGGCCAGATGCACTGCACCGAGGAAAAACGACGCGTCACCGCGCAGTCCACCGAGGACCCCCGTGTTCACATCGATGTAGCCGCGAAGAGCCCTCTGCACCGGTCGAAGACTGCTGCCAATAAGCTGTTCAAGCTCCTGAAAGAGTGGTGAGAGCGGAATCCTGCCTTCGAGGGGAGCAGTGATGTCCGGCGGGAGCGGCGTCGCGAAAATCGTCGAGTCGGTCGCGAATTCGCCCGAGCTGCCGAACAGTCGGCCCATGATGCTACGTTCCCGGAAGGTCTCGGCGTTGATCGAGAGAACGGCGACCTCGACGGGCCTGAGCCGCTCGTCGAGGTTGACGCCGAGGGTCAGGCTTCGACGCTGAAGAAGTCCCGTCCGCATCTTCGGTAACTCGGATCGCAGACGTGCGAACACCGCTCCCGTGCGGATGTCCGCGATGCGTTCGGCGACTACGCGCAGTCGCTGCGAAGAAAGATCCGGCGTGTCTTCGAAGGCTTTTCCGAGAATGTCCATGCACTCGGTGAACAGTTCGAGTTCACCGAGGCGCCATATCGTCTGTTCGAGTACACTGCCTGATTCCCGTCGGGTCGTAGCAAAAACGGAAAGTTCGTCAACTTTGGGAATGACGGACGTGAACGCCTCGCAGAGCTTTTTCTGCTCTCGCAGGTCGCGAAAGATGTTCTGCCGCTCGATAATCTCCCCGGAATCGGAGGTCGGCGCGGCGAGCAGTCGTGCGATGCGATGTTCACTCACGAATGAGAGGTCGAAAGCGCGCGCAAGATCATCGACACCGAGATCGCGGGCACTGCGTTCGGGCAGAACCGGAGGAGAGTCACGGAGGCTGTACAGCAGGCGAAGCGTTCGGTCCACGCGATAAGGTAGCTACCCACACACCGGATTGTCAAAGGCGGGAACTGGTAATTCCCCCCGCACGCCGGGTAGACTCTTTTCTCATGAGTCTGTTTCATCTGCAGCTGCGCAAATCGGTGCTCGCAGTCCCCGGGGTTCTCCTGTTGTTTGCCTGTGCGACCACTGAGCCGGATGTTGAGCCCATGCCGGACACGGGTTTCGGGTATCAGTACCATGACTACGAGCTGAGTGAGATACGGCACGAGCCCGAACTGCCGGACGTACAACCGTTAGACCGTTTACGCCCCGGTATGACCCGGGCGGAGGTTCGCGAGATGTTTGGCCCCCCTACGGTCATCGCGCCTTCAACGGTACGAGACGAGCGCTGGGACTACCCCTTCGGCGAGCTCTATTTTCGCGCGGGTCGTCTGCACATATGGTTTAACCTTGAAGGAGGGGGTCGATGAGTTCGCCACACCACGCCACGATTCCGGTTTATTACGAGGACGCGTACGCGCGCGATTTCGAAGCGACGGTGCTGGACGTCGAGTCCGATCACATCATTCTTGACCGGACCTGCTTCTATCCGGAAGGCGGTGGCCAGCCTGGCGATCGCGGAACCGTCGGAGATGTCCGCATCATCGACACGCGCAAGGGTGACGCGGGCGTCATTCTTCATCGCGTTGACCCGGATCAGCCGCACGACATCCAGGCCGGCCAGACCGTTTCCTGCAGCATCGACTGGGACTGGCGCTTCGACTTCATGCAGCAGCACACCGGCCAGCACGTGTTAAGCGCGAGTTTTCTTCGGATTGCCGATATGCAGAGCGTCAGCGTACACCAGGGCCTTGAATACACAACCATAGAGCTCGATGGAGAAGAGCTGTCTGCCGACGCGCTCGTCGCGGTCGAGAACGAAGCAAACCGTGTTATCAACGAAAACCTTCCGGTACAGGCATACGAGGTGGATGAGGCAGAGGTTGGTCGCCTTGATCTGCGCCGGGCTCCGAAGGTGTCGGGCCGTATACGCATCGTCGAAATACCGGAAACTGATCGCGTGGCCTGCGGAGGCGTTCACACCAGACGTACCGGAGAAGTGGGACTGCTGCGGCTGTGTGCGGTCGAACGGATCCGCGGTAACGTGCGTTACGCCTGGTTTATCGGTCGCAGGGCGCACGAACATCACCGTTTTGCTCATAACGAGCTCTCAGCGCTTTCGACGCTGCTGTCGGTTCCCGCAGCCGAGGTGCGGCTCCGGGTTCAGGAGCTCGACGCAAAACTCAAGGACGCAGAGCGTCAGATCGCCGGTCTGCTCGGCGATGTCGCCCGGTCGCGTGCCGACGCGCTTGCGCGTGCTGCCGAAGACACAGAGGGCGCTCCGCGAACCGTGATTGAGGATCTCGGCGAAGTCGACTCGGCATATCTGCGTACCGTTGCGGAAGTTCTTGCGGCTCAACCTCGAATGCTGGCCGTGCTCATGGCGCGCCAGTCCGGCAGGGCCATGTGGGCCGTTTCCCACGGCGAGGGTCTGTCTGTCGACCCGCAGACGCTGCGTTCGCAGGCGTTTCCCGTCGCCGCCGCGAAAGGAGGGGGAAAACCGCCGCTCTGGCAGGGAGCCATGGAACGCCCCGAAGCCTTTGGTGATTTCGCCCGTGCAGTGTGCGTGTGCGCAGGCCTGAGCCCGTAAAATTACCGGCCGGTAACTTTTATGACGAGCAGCGTCTGATCATCGTGCTGTTCAGCCTGCCCGACAAACGCGTCGACTGACTCCCGTACCCGGTCTCTGATCGTGCCTGCGGGTTGTCGGCGGGTTTCTCGTATTGCTGCAGTGAGGCGTTCGCTGGAGTATTGCGCTTCCGAACTGTTCATGGCCTCAACAATTCCGTCGGTAAAGAACACCAGGACATCACCTTCGTGCAGCTCTGTGGCAACCGAATCATATTGCATTTCCGGTTCTATGCCGATCGGAATACCCGGTGTGTCGAGTTCTTCAATGGCGTCGGATCCGTAGCGGTAGATCATCACCGGGTGATGGGCAGCGTTACTGTACTCCATACGCCCGGTACGCCGGTTAATGGTGCAGTAGCTCATGGTTGCGAAGTGATCTACGTCCAGCTGTCCGGAAACGCCCTGGTTCACGAGTGTCAGGGTTTCATTGGCACTGCGATCCGGCCGCGCAACCAGTTTCAGTATGCTGTGTATCATGACCATCACAAGCGATGCCGGGATGCCTTTACCTGCCACATCGCAGATGGCACACCCGAGCAGGTCTTCCGAAAGCCACCGGAAACTGTAGTAGTCTCCGCTCACGCCCCGGGCCGGGCGGCTGAGCACCGAAACATCCAGGCCGGTATTACTCGTGTCGACGGTTCCGACGAGGTCGCTCTGAATCTCAGCCGCGATCTCGACCTCGCGCTCGATTCTGCGCTTATCCATTGCTTCGAGGTATCGGGCGAAGTTCTCGATCGTATTTGAGGCCTGAGCCGCAAAGGTCTGTGCGTGCGCGAAATCGTCCTGACCGAAGTTCTGCTGCTCTTCCGTGCGAATGAGGCTGATAACGCCGGTGACCGAGTCATCGACGACCAGCGGGACCGCCATGAAGCTTGTAATCATGTACTGTTCGGTTCCTGGGTTGCGTATCATGCGCTCGTCATCGCGCGCGTCGGGAATAAAGATGGCCTGTCGCGAGCGCACACAGTCGCCGAGGATATTTGCCTTCAGGGGAACAGGTTGCGACTCCACGAAGGCGTGAAAGGCCTCGGACCGGTGCCGGACCGCTTCCGGTACAGGGACGGGCGGCGGATAGAATCCGATCATGCTCCGGATAACCAGATGGGACATGGACTTGTCCATCATGAGAAGCAAGCCGCCGTCGGCACCGATGGTCCTGACCGCGTGATCTGTGACCATGTCAAGCAGCTGATCGATATCGACACGGTTTGCGATTCCTTCGCCGAGGCCTTTCAGGAACCCGAACAGGTTACGGTTCTGACGATGAAGGGAGGCAATCGTCACCTCGTTCATCAGGTGAAATATCTGAAACTCTGTCAGCAGTATCAGCCATATCGCGAAATAGAAGATAATAATCGCAGCCTGATGCAGAGGTGTGCCCCGGTAGCCGGTAAGAGTCCCGAGTGACATGAGCACCGCGAGTCCGCCGATGATGTACCAGCGGCTGTCTTCGACGATCTCCGCCCCCGGTGTATTATGCACCGTCGTATCGAGCAGCCCCCGGGTCAGGTAGGTGAACAGACAGAGATTCACGAGCAGAAAGACCCAGTTGGTGCTGAAACCGGGTAACAGGACGGCGGCAGCCACCAGCGGCGCGCTCGACACAGCGGCTGCAAGATATCCGAGGTCGCTTCGCCTGAACCCGCTGTACCGTCGCAGCCAGACCAGAAGTCCGGTTACAAGCGCAACGTCTCCAAAAAACAGGATAAACGGGTGTCCGGCCAGAGCGAAGGCCGCATCACGAATCATGGCCACGAGCAGGAATCGTCGCAGTGTACTGAGTTCCCGTACCTCCAGACGCGCCTTGATCGCCAGCAGAAACAGAAGCGACATAAGAAGTACGAGTATGTTCGGCCAGAAGTAGTTCCAGTTCATCGCCAATATCTATAATACCGTTTCTTTTATAGTTTTCCATGGGAGCTCGAAGCCTTCGTGGCTACATTTCCCTGAACAGACACCGGCCATGCGTGCTACACTCAGGCCCTATGGATTACCGACAGTTAGGCAGATCTGGTGTTCGCGTGTCGTCGCTGTGTCTCGGGTGCTGGCGCTTCGGCGAAGCAACGGATGAGTCCGTCGCGATCAGACTCGTGCACGAAGCGGTGGATGCGGGTATCAACTTCATCGATACCTCCAACATGTATCAGCTTGGGGAATCCGAACGGATCGTCGGGAAAGCACTGACACCCGACCTTCGACGGAAAGTCGTCCTCGCGTCCAAGGTACACTTTCCCATGGGCAGCGGCACGAACGAGTACGGGAACTCAAGACGCCACATCATGCAGCAGGTCGAGGCCTCGCTCACCCGTCTCGGAACTGATCATCTGGACCTGTACTATCTTCACCGGCCCGATCCGACAACACCACCGGAGGAAGAGCTCCGAGCCCTTGAAGATCTTATTCGTCAGGGAAAAATTCTGTATGCCGGATCCTCGCATTATCCGGGATGGCAGATGTGTCGCAGCATGTGGGTCGCCGACGCGAAAAACCTGTACGGGTTCGTGGTCGAACAGGCAGGGTTCAGCCTGATGAGGAACGCTGCGGAAGCCGAGGTTCTGCCGTGCGCGGAAGCGCTGGGCATAGGTATCGTCGCTCACAGCCCGCTAGCACAGGGTGTGCTGACCGGTAAGTACCACGCCGGCGAGGTCCCCGCCGACGCACGGGGTGTGACCCGCGACCCTGAGGTAGCGCGCAAGGCGAAGATTGCGACGCCTGTCGTTGAACGTCTGCTGCAGGTCTCCGGGGAGCTCGACCGTTCGCCCGGGCAGGTCGCCATACGCTGGGTTCTGCAGACGCCGGCAGTGTGTTCTACCGTCATCGGCCCGCGAACCGTCGAGCAGCTGCACTCGAATCTCGGAGCCGTCGGTTGGGAACTGGACGCTGAGCACATTACTGCGCTTGACGAGGTTTCAACCCAGATCTGAGCAACAGGGACTCGAAAAGGCCTGGTATGCGCCTTTTCGGGCCGTTTCCCGCTAAACTTATCCCCCGCCGTCTTTACAGACAGTCGCGGCAGTGGTATCACGGTTGGATGTGCCAGCTACATCGCGATTTTGGTCTAAAAAGCGGTCTTACGAAAAGCAATGAAACCTCGCAGAAGCTTTACGATCGGGAACGAAACGCAAATCCGTTTCGAATCGCTGTTGTTGGGGCAGGTACCTACGGACGAACTCTTATCTCGCAAGTTGTCCGGCTGCCCGGACTGCGCCTCGTGGCGCTCTGCGATACCGACCCTGGCCTCGTGACGAGCTGCCTGCAGGAGGCGGGCGTAGACAGCAGGGACTGCCTGCATGCCGGGGACGTGTCCGAACTCGCCGGGAAAGTGATCGATCTTATCGTCGATTGCACGGGAAGTCCCGAAGCAGGTGCTCGCATTGCTGAAGTCGCCGAAAGCCTTCCTGCCCACCTGGTTATGGTGAACGCCGAGGCGGATGCCTGCGTCGGACCCGAGCTGAGTTCGCGCATCGAAGCTGTCGGAAAGGTGTACACCCTGGCCGACGGTGATCAGCCGAGCCTGATCGTTGGTCTCGCGGACTGGGCCGAGTCCATAGGCTTCACCGTTGTCAGTGCCGGGAAGTGGACAGATGCATGGGAACCGCACACGGCTGAGGACCTTCAAACACAGTGGATACGCGAAGGAAAGACGGTTTCCGACAGCGACCGAATGTTTCTCGACGGAACGAAGGCTGGCATAGAGCTTGCGAGCGCGGCGAACTGCCTCGGGTTCGCCCCCGACGGTGCCGGAATGCATGGGCCCGCTCTCGGAATAGCCGAGATTCCGCGTCGATTTCGAGCCACGGGTGACGGCGCCATGTTTCGCGGAAACGGAGTTGTTGACTATGTGAACTGTGTCGGCGTTTCACGGGAGTCCGTACACCCAGGCGGAGTCTTCGTCGTCGCCGAATCAGATAACCGGACGGGAATGGAGGCTATGGCCCGAAAAGGAAGTCTCGTCAGCGATGATCTTCGACACGTTCTGTTCTATCGGCCGTACCACCTCCTCGGAGTCGAGACAATACAGTCCGTTACCCGGGCTCTTCTCTACGGAGTTCCGACCGCCGCCCCGCGCGGGCGGTATACCGAGGTCGTTGCCGTCGCGAAACAGGGCCTTAAGGCCGGTCAGATACTCAAGGGTGCAGGGTACGAGCTGCGCGGCGTGCTGTATGCTGCCGATGAAGCGAGGACGGCTTCGCTTCTCCCGGTCGGGCTTGCCGCCGGGGCCAGACTTTGTCGGGATGTTCCGGCGGGGACGCCACTTGCGCTCGACGCGGTCGAGCTCAAGGCTGGCAACCCGCTTCGTGTGTTACGGGCCGATCTTTCGCAACCCGGAAGACCTGTCAGGGTGGATTCACGATGAGTCGCAGTTACCTGTTTGACGTGGATGTTGTGCAGACGCTTCTCCCGGATCTCGTCCGGGAACATCCGGATTACCAGACCGCCCTTTTGACACGGGCCGATCACGCGGTCGGACACCGTTTCGTGCTCGCGGGTAACAATCCTGCGGGAAGTCCTCTCTACTGCGGTGCCGACATTGAATGGCACGGCTCGCCGAACGGCGACCGGGAAGGGCTTTTTACACTGAACCGGCACTCGTGGTTTTTCGATCTGGCCCGGGCGTGGTTTATGACCCGGGAGGAACGCTACCGTCAGGCTCTGCTGAGTCAATGGGTAGACTGGATTCGATCCTGTCCGGTGCCGCGCGACGGAAAGACACATTTTCATGACTTCTCACCCTGGAAGGTGTTGAACGCAGCTATACGGGTCTCGGATTTCTGGCTTCCGGCCTACCATCTGCTTTCACACGCTGGTGAACTCGACCCGGGAACCGACGACATGATCCGCGAGAGCTTTCATGAACACGGCGCTTTGCTCGCCGAACACGTATTCGACACCACGCACAACCACACAATCAAGGAAATGGGCGGCCTGCTTGCGCTCGCGCTGTATTTTTCCGAGTTCGCTGAGTCCGAGCCATGGCGTGAGCTCGCGGTCGGGACCCTCGAGGCCTGCGCTGAGGATCAGGTGCTTTCGGACGGGGTCCACGTTGAAGCGACCCCGGCCTACCACAAGATTTCCGTCGACTGGTTTCTCCGTGCCTATGCGCAGGCCCGGGCCGCCGGAATCAGCTTTAAAGCGGAGTTTGTGAGTCGTCTTGAGTCAATGGCGGGCTTCGCCGTCGCGTCGTCGTTTCCTGACGGAACCACCGTGCCTGTCGGAGATTCGGACCGGAACGCACTTGAAAAGTGGTCCTCGGATCGCGACTACATATCGCGTTTTGTGCAGCGGGTGCTGCCCGGTGCTGCGCTCCCGTACACCGGGGGCAGCGACCCCGACCTGCTCTGGGTCACCGGGAAGTTGCGGGAACACGCCGAAACGCGCGAAGCGGACGCAGGAGAGACCCCGACAGCGTTCCGTGACGGTGGTTTTTTCATTATGCAGGATGATGAAACCTACGCCATTGTTCGCAACGGGCCTATGAACCACGGTCATCCGCACGCCGACCTGCTGAGTTTCCTGCTCTTCCGGGACGGTCATCTCTGGCTCACGGATACCGGCAAGTACACGTACAATGAAACGCCACGGCGCAAGTACCTCAAGGGAACACGTGCTCACAATACGGTGGTGGTTGACTGGGAAGACCAGGCGGCGTATCGCGACCGCATGAGCTTTGTTACCGTTCCTGAGTGGAGAAACCACGTCTGGGAAGACAGGGAACGCTACGCGTTTTACGAGGGCAGCCACGAGGGATATACCCGACTTCCGAAGCCGGTTGTTCATCTGCGACAGATCCTCTTTCTGAAAGCTGCGGGCCTGCTCGTCATCGATCGGTTCTCCGGCGAAGGTGATCATCTGTTCGACCAGTTCTTTCATATGCCGGATACCGAAGGTATTTCGGTTTCGGGCGATACATGTTGCTACGCGAAGGGAAGGGAGAAGCTGTATCTCGTCTGGCCCGAGGCGCAGCAGGGAACACTCACCCGGCGCGAGGCGTGGACCTCTCCGGCCTACGGGGAGCTGGCGCCGTCGACGGTTCTGCGCTATCGTCTCGAGGCGGCGGTTCCGGCCCGGATCGTCACGTGGATCAGTTTCAGCGAGCACGCCCTGCGTTCCTGCGAAACGCAGAACGACCGTGTTCGCATCGTTGTTGACACTGCCGGTTCGCGCGATGTTCAGGCCGGGCGTGTTGTAGCGGAAATTTCACCGGGTCGGGCGACTCTGAGAACCGAGGCGACCGGCTGAACAGCTATGGAGCGTGATTGTGGACACAGAAAAAGAAGCGATGATTCTACCGGAAAACTTTGATCCCGAGGTCAGTATGCCGGCGACGCGTACCGAACACGGAGTGTTTCACGTGACCCGCGAAGCGGCCGGCCTTGCCCGTCGTCTCGTTGCGAACGGAAACAGTGAAGACATGAAAACAGCTGAGCGCGTCTACGAGGCGTTGCTCGCCTGCCAGGAGTCACGCCCCGGGCATCCTCACTTCGGCAATTTCACGTGGATGGCGGAGGACAGCGAGGTTGAAGATCTGAATGCGGTCGAGTTCGTCCTTTCACAGCTGATCGGGACGCTCCGCTCTGACGCAGAGAAGCTCCGGGAGCATTCTGCCGCCCTGTTCGAGCGAATTCTGCAGTCCGTACGCGATGGACTCGCAGAAGTCGCCCGCCTCGATGTTCATCCCGGCTACACGAACATCTGTGTCCTGGACATCGTTAACACCTGCCTGGGGGCAGAGCTTCTCGGGGACGAGCAGCTCTTCCGTCGAGGCGCGAGAAAACTCGGCGTCTGGATCGGTTTTACGATACGCAGCGGCCATGTCATGGAGTTCAACAGTCCAACCTATCTGCCGATTTGCATAGAGGCACTGACGGAGCTCTCGCGTGCGGTGCAGAATTCCGAGGTGCAAGCCCTCGCGTCGGCGGCTGCGCGTCGTCTGATCGTAAGCGCAGGAGTACGGCTTCACCCGGCAAGCGGACGCTGGGCGGGTCCGCACGGACGCGGGTATGCTTCCTCGACTGCTCTCGAGGCGAGTCACCGTGAAACACAGATTGCTCGTATGATCACCGAAGGACCACATCAGTACATCTCCGAAATCACTAAAACCTGGAATGGTGCTTTCTCAATAACCGAAACGGCTTCGATCGACCAGGGACTGCGGTTCACGAGCTATCTGTCTGACTCGTTCAGTGTAGGGACCGCGCTGAGACCTTTTATGAGTCAGAGTAACGTCATGCTCGCCTATATCGCCGATCCTGCCGAATCCGGTCGGACGCGAAACGTGGTCTACAGTCGCTATCTGACCAGCGATCAGTGGTACGGTGACTTCTATCACGATACCGATCGCAGCAACAGCCGTAACCTGCTCGACGAAGGTCAGTTTATCGGTCTGCAGGACGATGGAATCGTCCTCGGCGCCTACGCTCCCGGCGGACTCGAATCGGTCAGCGCGGCGGCGGCGTGCATTATCATTGCGGATGCTGATGCGGTCGATCGCATTCTCGTGAACGATGAACCGGTGACTTCGCTTCCGCTTCCGGTTGATATGTCGGCGGTCATCGGTATACAGATTGCCGACACCTGTATAGCCCTGCGATGCGCCGAGCTCACTGCACTCGGCGCCGACGCTGGCGTACGCATTCTTCGTCGCGGGGCATCGCTCGTTGTCGAGTTTCTGCAGTACCGCGGGCAGAAGAAAGCTTTCTGGGAGGCGCGCACCATGGCCGGCTTCTTCAAGGGCAAGCCAGCGGTCGCGTTTGCGCTTTCTTTCGCCGAACGAAAGGACTGCGGAACGCTGAACGAGCATATGGCCAGAATGGCGTCGCTGCACATCACCTCGGAGGCTGCTCCCCCCTGTGTGTACGATGGTACGAGTACCCGGCAATGGAACCTGAAAATAGAGGACCCTGATCGCCCGGCGTCTTCCATGGAGATGAACATTGATCTCTTCGCCTGGAAGCTGCTTGACGCCCGTCTGAATGATCATCAGCTCGGGTGGCCGATGATCGACCTTCGCAGCGGACCGGGTTCATCTCTGAGGTGTACCGAGTCGACCGATGGTTCGGCGGAGCTGGAGTCTCTCCGCGCCGTCTGGGAACAGGGAGCTGTCTGGCTGATGCAGAGTGCAGACCATTCACAGTGGGTATGCGGCTGGATTAACCCGCACGCAGTAGCAGGAACACTTTCGGTCCGGGCAGGTGAAGCCGTTTTTGTGGTCGAAAACACCATCGCCGGCTTTCTGAGGGTCCGGGGATCGACTGTGGAAGTGGATGAGGCGAGTAGCGGCGGCATCACGGTTCCGGAAGGCTACGAGCTGTGTCCGGTATCGCTGGAGGCGTAGCGCATGAGTCTTTCGAAAACGAAACAGAAAGGAAGGAACAAGGCATGAATCTGAGAATCATGAGTTTTAATCTGCGATACAACAACCCGGACGACGGACGGTATGCCTGGCCCGACCGCATCAACGCGGTGACGGCCCTCCTGACGCACCATGCACCGGATGTCCTCTGCACACAGGAGGGGCTGCACGAGATGCTGGAGACCGTGAGCGGAGCGTTTCCCCATTACACCCGATTCGGTCAGGGGCGCATGGCCGACGGCAGCGATGAACACGTCGCCGTATTCGTGAATAAAAACGTCCTCAAGGTCGTTAATCACGGGCAGTTCTGGCTCTCGCCCGACCCGGATGTGCCGGGGAGCCGGGCATGGGACACCCTGTTCCCTCGTATCTGCACCTGGTGCGTCGTCGAAGGAGTCCACGACGCGGCGCGGCTGGCGGTTTTTAACGCTCATCTCGACAATCGTCAGGAACGCGCCAGAGTGGAAGGCGGCAGGTTACTGCGCGAGATGATGCCACAGGTCGCAGTGAAGGAAGGCGTCGAACCCGGCGCGGTCGTTCTGTGCGGAGATTTTAACGCCTACCCGGATACACCGGAGGTGCAGAGCTTCTGTAAGCCCGGCGAAGGGGAGGGTAAGGCTCTGGTGCTGTCAGGCTGCGACGATGTCGACCTTGGAACCTATCACGGCTTCCGCGGGGTACCGTCTCCTGCACCGATTGACTATATACTGAACGGCGAAGGCGTGACGGTCGCGCGCCGCGAGGTCGACCAGCAGCAGTATGAGAATACCTGGCCATCCGATCACTTTCCGGTGATCGCGGATATCACTGTGTCACGCTGAAGCACCAGTTGCCCGGAGCCTCAATCCGTCCCAGGCCGTTGCTATGGGATAGCCTGTGCCGGAAAAGAAACGGTCCATTTCCGCGTGGGACCAACCCTGATCGGGATTTATGTGGGTTGCACGTATCTGTGTGCCGGCGTGCAGGCATCCCGCATGGTCGAGTTCTTCGACCATGCGGACCAGGCTGCGACAGTCCAGATGCCCCGACGGTTTCGTGCCGCGGTCGGTTCGGGCTCCGAAGGTGCAGTCGAGTACGATCAGATCAAAGCTGCTCCCGCGAAGGAAGTCCACGGTTTCGGGTGCATAGTAGCCGGTATCGACCCCATAGAGCATCCGGAATCCGTTCGACAGTTGCAGGATGTAGTTCAGAGCCACGTCGTCCGCGACGCGGCCGGTGTGGGTGCCGGGGACAGCGCAGACCTGAATTTCACCGACCGTATACATTTCCCGGAGACGCAGGGTCTGAAACGAGAAACAGGGTTCAAGCCTGGCTCGCAGGTCGGCGATATCGGATTCGGTCGGGGCCGTCAGATTCTGTCCGTAGTAGCGCGTTCGCAGGAGCCAGTCGAGCGCGGGAGCACTCAGGTATACGGCCAGCTGCTTCTGGTCATGATCGTCTGCGTCCTGCTTCTGCAGGATTCCGTCGAGGTAGAGGTGATCGTTGTGGGTATGACTTATGAACAGGTGTTCAAGCCTGTCCCAGCTCATCTGTTCGCGCAGAAGCTGGTACCACGCATCCGGACCGGCATCAATCTGATAGCGCTCACCGATCCTGATTGAAGACCGGGAACGGATGTCCCGCGTATCCGGAAACGGACCGCACATACGCGGTGAGTAACTCGCCGGGACACCTTGGGCTGCTCCGGTTCCAAGAAACAGAATGTCTTCATTACGGTACATGTGCTCGTTCCTTAAGCTAATAAACGAAACTAACCGAAAGCTCACGAAAAAAACGTTGACAGATTACCAAAAAGGGATGACCCTGTTACTACGCTTCTTGAACATTAGACACGTGTTTCACGTTCGTGTTCAAGTAAGCAGTTGGGGTTTCGACGCAATGTCGATTCGCACACGACCACATTTAAGGAGGTGCGTCAGTGAATTTACGACGTATCGTTTTGATGCTCATGACACTGTTGCTGAGTGTATCAGTGCTGTGGGCAGGCGGAAGGACCGAACAGGCTCCCGCAGCGGCAGACGAGGACTTCCTCTCTCAAATGGAAGCACCGATGCTCGCCGAGAGGGTTTCTCGAGGAGAGCTTCCACCGGTAGAAGATCGGCTTCCTTCACCTGATCACAGAGCCGTGATCGAGCCGTATGAAGAACTCGGTCGCTATGGACTGTCCTGGCGGACGATGTATCGAGGTCCCGGTGACTGGCCCTGGTTCACCAGAACGGTCGGCCACGAGCAGCTCGTACAGTGGAACCGTGCATGGGATCAGCTTGAGCCTGGTATCGCACGCGACTGGGAAGTAGCCGACGGTGGCCGAACCTATACCTTCCATCTTCGCGAAGGCATGAAATGGCATGACGGAGCGGACTTCACCGCGAATGATTTCCGCTTCTGGTACGACAACGTTGTAACCCACCCCGACATAATCCTTGCCTGGCCGGGTTTCTTTTATACCGACGGAGAACTGTTTGACCTTGAGACGCCGGATGACTACACCGTCATCTTCCGCTTCAGTGGAGTCAATGCGTTTTTCCTCCAGGCAGCCGCGTCTGCCGATGGCCGGTGGTTGATTCCCCACGCCGAGCACTACTTCAGCGAGTTCCACGGGGACATCAACTCTGACGCCGACTCAATCGCACGCTCAGCGGGTTACTCCGACTGGGTCGAATACTACGAGTTCCTCGGCGACCAGTGGTGGGACAATCCTGATCGCCCGAGTCTGTACGCCTGGACGCCTCGTGTCGGCGTCGGTGACGCAACCGAACGCTGGATACTCGACCGCAATCCGTACTACTGGAAGGTCGATACGGCGGGACGTCAGCTTCCCTACCTCGATCAGGTTGTCATGGACAACATACCGGACAACGATGTGCGACTTCTTCGCATAACGTCCGGTCAGGTCGATCTGCACTCCCGTTCCATGGGTGGTGATACGAACCTCCCGATCTACCGCGAGAACGCCGAACGCGGCAACTACCGCATCTTCGAACTCGACCGCAGCGATACAAACGTGCACGCAATTTCGTTCAACCAGACGGTGAATGATCCGGTGCTGCGCGAGATTTTCGGGCAGCGTGATTTCCGTGTGGCTATGTCGCTCGCGATCAACCGCCAGGAGATCAACGATCTGCTGTACTTCGGCCGCACAGAACCTCATCACCACGGACCGCGTCCCGAGATGCCTTTCTATAACGAGCGGCTCGGAAAGCAGTACACCGAGTACGATCCTGACGAAGCGAACAGACTTCTTGACGGGCTCGGTTACACACGCGGAAACGATGGCTGGCGCCGCGGACCGGACGGGAATACCATCAGCGTCACGATCGACTCACACAGCGGTCAGGACGAGCTGGAGCTGGTAGAACAGTACTGGGAAGCCGTTGGCATTCAGACGAACCTGAATATCATTGAGCGGTCCTTTATGACAGAACGCTACCTCAACAACCAGCACGAGGTTGGTCGCTACTTTGGTGGCCCCGGACTCATCGACTGGTTCCTCGATTCGCGCCACGAAGTCCCGACGCACTGGGAATCCATCTTCGCAGTACCCTGGGCAAACTACTACTCAGGAGCATCGGGTCCTTCCGAAGAGCCCCCTGCCGATGTGCAGGAAATGCAGCGCATCTGGACCGAGATACAGCTTGAGCCGGACCTCAACCGGCAGATGCAACTTGCCGGTCCGCTTCTTGAAATGGCAGCCGATCGCTTTGACGTGATGGGTCTGCTGCTGACCCCGCCGAGTTACGGCATTGTTCGCAATGACTTCCGCAACTTCCCGGATCGTCAGTTCAACACCGGTGGTTCCTACAACGACCCCGGCCCGGCACGTCCGGAACAGTTTTTCACCACGCGCCCGCGCTGATAACAGCCGGCAATCTGGTGTATTATGGCAGCCCCGGTTTTTCGGGGCTGCCCTTATGTCTGAAGGAGGACCACCTCAGTGCTTACCTATATCGTGCGACGAGTCCTGTATATGATACCCACCGTATTCCTGATCTCCGTGGTCGCATTCATCGTCATTAACCTTCCTCCCGGGGACTATCTGACTTCGATGGTTGCAATGCAGATGGAAGAGGGAGACGCCGCCGCCGCGCAGGCTCAGGCCGAGCGTCTGAGAGTGCGTTATGGACTCGGAGAGCCGGTTATCGTTCAGTACTGGCGCTGGATTTCGGGTATAGTCCTCAGAGGTGACTTCGGACACTCCTTTGAATGGCGCAGACCGGTCAGCTCGCTGATATGGACCAGGCTCGCGCTCACCTTTGTCCTTTCTCTCACAACAACCATGTTCATCTGGATCGTGGCAATTCCGATAGGCATATATTCCGCCGTGAAGCAGTACTCTATCGGCGACTATGTGGCTACCACCGTTGGTTTTATCGGACTTGCTATTCCCAATTTTCTGCTGGCTCTGATTTTCATGTACATAGGTTTTTCGGTGTTCGGACAGAACGTCGGGGGTCTGTATTCGCCGCAGTACATCGGTGAACCCTGGACGATAGACAAGATTCTCAACATGCTTACACACCTGTGGATTCCCGTGGTAGTTCTCGGAACGGCAGGTACCGCCGGACTCATTCGTACGATGCGCGCCAACCTGCTCGATGAACTCCGAAAACCTTATGTGGTCACTGCCCGATCAAAAGGGCTTACCGAGCGCAGGGTTATCATGAAATACCCGGTTCGCATCGCCATGAACTTTTTTGTCAGTGCGCAGTCGAATATTCTGGTATCGCTGATATCGGGTGCAACGATTGTGTCTGTTGTCCTGAATCTACCGACGACCGGTCCGCTGCTGCTCGGGGCTCTCATGGCTCAGGACATGTATCTTGCAGCGACGTTTATTCTCCTGCTGAGCACATTGAATGTAATCAGCACGCTTATCTCGGACATCGTTCTCGCGTGGTTGGACCCCCGCATTCGCTACTCATAAACATCACACACCGCGACAGGAGTTACCATTGGAATCGAGAAGACCAGACGGACCGGCCGACAGAGACCACATGCGAGGAAGACGCGCCCGGTGGATGCATCTGCCGTTCTGGAGCCGCATACGAAAAACCCGGCAGGGCAAGCTTGCCGGAGACGAACCGATTGGCGTAGGTGATAATCCTCTGCTGCGAGAAGAAACCACCGGTGCTTCCGAGGAAACACAATGGCGCTTGATCTGGCGCCGTTTTCGAAGGCATCACCTCGCCATGGGCGGCCTGGTCGTCGTGCTGATGCTTTACGGCGTCGCGGCCTGCGCCGAGTTTCTCGCGCCTATGAATCCCCGCGCATTTGACTCAAAGTATCCATACGCGCCACCTCAGCGGGTACGCATGTTTCATGAGTCAGAGGAAGGCGTGAGTTTTCGTCCTCATGTACTCGACTACCGCGTGGAACTCGATTCGGTACAGATGACCCGTGTGTTTCACGATGATCCAGACCAGGTGGTTGATCTCGGTTTCTTCGTCGAGACAGAGCCGTATCGCCTCATGGGTTTCATTCCGATGCGGCGGCAGTTCTTCGGACCGGTTAATCCTGACCACTCGTTCTTTCTCCTCGGTGCCGACCGGCTCGGCCGCGACCTGCTCAGTCGGATGATCTATGGGACACGCATCTCCATGACCGTCGGTCTGATCGGAGTCACGCTGAGTCTCGTCCTCGGGATCACGCTCGGTGGGATGTCGGGCTACTTCGGAGGCTGGATCGACAACCTCATACAAAGGCTCATTGAGTTCCTGCAGTCCATTCCATCCATTCCACTCTGGCTCGGTCTCTCGGCGGCTATTCCGCCGCGTGTTGATCCGCTGATGGTGTATTTTTACATCACTATCATCCTGTCGATCCTTGGATGGACGGGGCTCGGTCGCGTTGTACGGGGCAAGTTCATGTCCCTGAAGACGGAAGACTTTGTCCTGGCGGCGCGACTCGACGGCTGTTCGAGTGGTCGCATTATCCGACGCCACATGGTCCCTTCGTTCATGAGCCACATAATCGCGACGACAACGCTGGCCATTCCGCACATGATCATAGGAGAGACCTCACTGAGCTTTCTCGGTCTCGGCCTTCGCCCGCCGGTCATAAGCTGGGGTGTGCTTCTGCAGGAAGCCCAGAACATCCGGACGGTTGCGACTGCGCCGTGGCTTCTGCTGCCCGGTGCGATGGTTGCCGTAGCGGTACTGGCGCTCAATTTCCTTGGTGATGGTCTTCGTGACGCATCTGACCCATACGCATAGAGAACAGGACGGAAGCAGTGTTACTACGAAAAAAGATACAGTACGGGCGCCCGGGTTCAGCAATCCTCGATGCGGATGCGGCGGGCATGCGTCCCGAAAACCTTGTCGAGGTGAGAAACCTGCAGACGCATTTCTTTACCGACAGAGGTATTGTGAAAGCCGTCGACGGCGTGTCGTTTGCGGTGCCGAAAGGAAAGACCATCGGCATCGTCGGTGAATCAGGCTCCGGTAAGAGCATCACGGCCCGATCCCTCATGAGCCTTATTGATCCTCCCGGACGAATCGTGTCCGGTGAGATACTGCTCGAGCGTCAGGACGGACAGATCGTCGATATCGCCCGCCTTGACCCTTTCGGATCGGAGATCCGCGCTATTCGAGGTGCCGATATCGCGCTCATTTTCCAGGAACCGATGGCGGCACTCAGTCCGGTTCATACGATCGGAAACCAGATCATCGAAATGATACAGATTCACGAGGATCTCGATGACAAGGCGGCACGGGATAAGGCGATCGACATGCTCAGGCGTGTCGATATGCCCAAAGCCGAGCAGCGCATAGACGCGTATACCTTCGAGCTCTCCGGTGGTATGAGGCAGCGGGCAATGATCGCCATGGCCCTGGCATGCCGCCCACGTCTGGTCATTGCCGACGAGCCGACAACAGCGCTCGATGTCACGACCCAGGCGACCATACTCGATCTCTTGCGGGAGTTGCAGAGCCGGGACGAGATGTCGGTCATGTTCATTACGCACGATCTTGGTGTCGTAGCCGAGATTGCAGACGAAGTCGCAGTCATGTACCTCGGACGTGTCGTCGAACGTGGTCCGGTCGACGATATTTTCGAGCAGCCTATGCATCCCTACACCCGCGCGCTGATCCGCTCCATTCCGAAGCTGGGGGTTCGGGGTCGGCACCGGCTGGAGGCGATTTCCGGAATGGTGCCGCATCCGTCAAACCGACCGCAGGGATGCCCTTTTCACGATCGCTGTCCGGAGTTCATGCCTGGCGTCTGCGACCGGATCGTTCCACCGCTGGAGAAAATCGGGGAGCGACGCGACGTGAGCTGCCTGCTACACAGTGACGTCGAAGCCCTCAAAGCAGCGTCTGAACAGGAGACCACATCAGATGAGTGAAACAACGCCTCAGACAGCGATGGCAGGCACGACAGAACCGACGCTCGACACAGACGAGCTTCTCCGGCTGGAGTCGCTCTGCGTGCATTTTCCGATCTATAAGGGATTGCTGCGACGCCACGCCGGTGACGTCCGGGCCGTGGACGATGTCCATCTCTCAGTTAAGAAAGGGGAGGTCCTCGGTCTCGTCGGTGAGTCCGGTTGCGGCAAGACGACAACCGGTCGGAGCATCGTTCGCATTCTCAAACCCACCTCGGGGAAAATTCTTTATCAGGAAGAGCACGGCAAGGTCGTCGACCTTGCACAGCTCAACGACCGGCAGCTGTTCAAGTATCGTGCTGACATCCGGATGGTGTTTCAGGATCCGTTCTCCTCGCTCAATCCACGTCTGACCGTCGGAGATATTATCGGAGAAGTACTCGAAATACAGGGATGGCGAAAATCCGATATAAACGACAGAGTCCGCTATCTCCTGGAGAAAGTCGGGCTGCGGCCCGAATACGTCGGACGCTTTCCTCACGCGTTCAGCGGCGGTGAGCGTCAGCGCATCGGTATCGCCAGGTCACTCGCGACCAATCCGAGGCTTGTTGTCGCCGACGAGTCTGTTTCGGCACTTGATGTTTCGATACAGGCTCAGACCATCAACCTGCTACAGGATCTGCAGGAAGAGTTTGGCTTGACCTACCTCTTCGTTGCCCACGACCTCTCGGTCGTCGAGCATATCAGCGACCGGGTTGCCGTCATGTATGTTGGAAAGATCGTTGAAGTCGCCGACAAGGATTCGCTCTTCGGCAGTCCGAAGCATCCCTACACGGAGGCACTTCTGCACTCCGTCCCGAAGCCGGATCCGAAAAGACGGCGGCTCGGCACTGTTCCGAAGCTCAAGGGCGAGGTTGCCGATCCGGCGAATCCACCGAGGGGCTGCTACTTCCACCCACGGTGTCCCTACGCGCAGGACAAGTGCCGGGTCGAGCGACCGGCGCTGCGTGCGCTTCCGGGTGGGCGTCAGGTTGCCTGTCATTTTGCCGAAGAGCTCGACCTCGAAGGTATACCGGCGGTCGAATAAATGATTGATTCACGGCAGGTAGAAGAGGTCCTTCGCCGAACGTTGCCGGACTTTCCCTTTCCCCCCATCGGATCAGAGACCTGGATCCGGAGAGTCCGCCCGGATGTCTGGGTGGATATGAGAGAACTTGTCGAGAGAAGCTCGGCCTCGACTGTCCCCGAACTTCGGGCCCGCGACATTCTCGCCTTTACCCGAAGCGGCGATCGGGATGTGTTCCAGGATGCACACCATCGCAGACGGCAGGAGCTTGTGTGTCTCGCCACTGCCCTTGCACGCGATCTCGCACAACCAGGGGTCGATGGTCTGCTCGAGCGCGATGAAATAATTGATCGTATACAGGATCGTCTTTGGGCAGTATGCGAGGAAAGCTCGTGGATACTCTCGGCTCATTTGTGGAACAACGGACTTTCGTCGGATCTTCCGCCGCCGGATATTCACATGATCGATCTTGCCGCTGCGCAGACCGCGCTTACATTGTGCGAGATTCTGTATCTTACCGAAGAATATCTGCACCCGGAAATCGTCGATCGTGTCGACCATGAACTGGAACAGCGTATCTACAGACCGTACCTGTACAGGAACAACTTTCACTGGATGACCTCGTATCATAACTGGAACGTCGTGTGTCACGCAGGCATTGCCGGGGCTGTGCTCTATCGCGGCGGCAGCAGGTATCGTGGCCCCGTAATCGCCAAGATCATGCAGCATGTCGGGCGCTACATCGATGGACACGATGAACAGGGTTCGACACCGGAGGGAATCATGGTGTGGAACTATGGATTCGGTCACTTATGTCTGCTTAATGATTATCTGGAGCGATGGACCGATGGTGAGATCTCGGTGTTTCGTGAACAGGAGGCCAAGGTCAGGGAAATTGCCGATTTTCCCCGCAGAGTGCATCTGTCGGGAGAAGAGTACGTCAATTTTTCCGACTGTGACCGGACGACACGGCTTACGCCCTTCGTGTTCGACTATCTGCACCACCGTTTTGGTGTTCCACGATCGATCCCTCCGTACACCGGTATCAAGGAGCACGACTACATCCTTCGGGTGCTTTTCACGCCCGCAGATTCCGAACTCCCCTGGATGGCGTCCCATCCGAAGGCGGTGTTCTTTGAAGGGAATCAGTGGCTTATTGTGCGGGATGATGACAGCGCCACCCCGCGGGTCACCATCGCGACCAGGGGCGGACACAACGGCGAGAGCCATAATCATAACGATCTTGGTACGTTTATTGTTCATATTGACGGCGAGAGCCTCATAGCGGACCTCGGACGCGATCGCTTTACCCGTGACACCTTCGCCGGAGACCGCTACGCTGCGCTCGCCTACTCCAGCCGTGGACACTCTGTACCTCGTATACAGGGGTGCTTCCAGTCGCCGGGGGAATCGTTCCGCAGTCGCGTGCTGCACCGGGAGTCAGGGGCAGTCGAACGGATCGTCTATGACCTCACCGCGGCCTACCCGCCGGAAGCCGGCTGTGCACTCTTCCACCGCAGCTTCGCGTACAGGCGACGCGACGACGTACTTGAGATACACGACGAGTTTCGACCTGTAGCGGGCACACATACGCTCGATGTCGAGGAGGTGCTCTGGAGTTTCAGTCCCTTCACGATCGTCTCCGACACCGGGTTCACAGTCTCCGGCAACACGGCCCGAGTCAGCGGAAGGTTCAACCGGCAGCCAGTCAGCTTCTCCGTCGACAAAATGACCGAAGCGGTTCAGGGCGAGACTGCATGGTGCCTGCGGGCGCGGTTTCAGCTGCCTGAAGCAACGGTTCTGTCGGTTACGATGGACCTCGGCAACACACAAGGATATCAGACATGAGTGAACAGAAGCAGGGACCGGAAATCGTACTCGTCGGGAATGCACACATAGACATGATCTATCGCTGGCGCCTCAATGAGACGCTCGGACGGGTTATCCCCGACACATTCCGTGGTGTGCTCGATGTCATGGACCGTGACCCCGATCTGACTTACGCGCAGAGCCAGTTCGCCCTCTACGAAAGCGTGAAGGAGCGCTATCCGGAACTCTGGCAACGTATACGCGCGCGTATCGTCGAGGGCAGGTGGATCGTTGTTGGCGGAAAGTGGGTCGAGGCAGACTCCATGCTGCCGGGCGGCGAGTCGATCATTCGCCAGTTTCTGCTCGGACGCATATTCGCCGAGGAGGAAATGGGGATAGAGCCGGTACGGGTTGCATGGATACCCGACTGTTTCGGGGGCCATGCCAGTACGACTCCGCAGATTTACGCCGGGTGTGGCGTTGCATATTACGTGTTCAACAGGGGCTGTCCGGAGGATATGCGCTGCTTCAACTGGAAGGCGCCGGACGGAACGACCCTGTTTGCGTACAAAATCCCTGAACACTACAATCTTGAGATTACCCCCGAACTCTCTGACATTGTCGCCGACTGGTGTGCGATTACCGGCCTGCCTGAGGCTATGATCCTTTACGGAGAAGGCGATCATGGGGGAGGTCCCCGCGACGAGGACCTTGCGAAGGTCCGTGCGCTCCAGGCCGACCGGGCGTTCACCGTTCCTCTGACACACGGGCAACCGGAACCCGTTCTGTCGCGCGCGCGGGACGCGCGCGCGGACTGGCCTGTTTTCGAAGGCGACATCGGTCTGCAACCCGACAGCGGTGTGCATCGCGGCGCCCACATTTCGCAGGCGCGTATCAAGCACTGGAACCGTGTTCTTGAGCATGCGATTCTGCAGGCTGAACGGCTTGCCGTTCTCGGTACGCTCTGCCAGCGGAAGTTCTTCTTTCCCCGTTATGATCTTACCAGACTCTGGAAGTCGTATCTGCTTCATCAGTTTCACGACACCCTGCCCGGGACCCTGGTCGGGGATGCGGTAGACGATGTCATGCGGGACTTCAGATCCCAACACGAAGAAGCGCTCCGCATCCGATCCTTCGGTCTTGAGGCGATAGGAGCGCGGATCGATACCCGGGGCGACGGGATCCCGGTGGTCGTGTATAACGCCAGCACGTGGAGACGCTCCGGACAGGTGAATGTGCAGATACACAGACCCGCGGACGAACGCATACGCTCCGTGCGTGATGACACCGGTACCGAAATTCCTTTTCTTCTGCACAGCGAGGACCATGCTTCGGACCATCACGAAATCTGTCTTCAGGTCGCCGACATTCCGTCGCTCGGGTTCCGGCTGTACCGGGTACACGCAGAAACTGCAGGAGCTGTTCCTGTGACCGGCGAACCGTCGAAGGACACCGGGGTCGCCGATGCCGTAGTGACCGACCGTTCCGCACGAAGCGCTGAGACGAATCAGGTTCGCGTGGTCTGGGATGATCACGGGCTGGTGCAGGTACGCGATCTCACGACCGGCACAGATCTTCTGACTGGCCCTTCGAATATACCCGTGTTGCGCACCGAGAGCGAGAGCAGTTCGTGGCATCTGTCCCTGAACGGGGAGACCGTTCCGCTGCTGCCGGTATCGGGACCGGACATCATCGAGGATAGCCCTTTCAGGCTTCGCGTACGCTGGGTGGACCGAAGCGAGGACTCACGGATTACCCGCGATCTTGTTCTTGAAGCGGGGTCCCCGTGGGTCGCCTGCGAGCTGGAAGTGGACTGGCACGACGCGGACCGCCTGCTGACCATGGATTTCGCGACGTCGATTGAGGCTGATAACGGGGTGTTTGAAGCCCCGTACGGCTGGGTCACGCGATCCCGCGACGGAAGCTACTACCCCATGCAGCGCTGGTGTGCCGTGGAGGCACCCGATCGTGGCCTTGCGCTTCTGAACGACGGATTATACAGCGTTGGAGGCAGTGGTGGTGCCGTGAGTCTTGCGATCGTCCGCGGCGCCCGTGATATGGATCCCCGCATGGATGAGGGGCTGCATCAGCTCAGGTATGCGCTGTTACCATACGATCCGGGCGACGGAAAGCGCTGTGTCATACAGTCCGCGATGGACTTCTGTGACGTGCTCGTTGCACGGCAGGAGACGCGGCATCCCGGACAGCTTCCTGACTGGGGTACGTTCAGAAACGAAGGCGCACTCGATTCACCGTATTCGTTCTGTTCAGTTGAAGCAGAACACTCGGTCATGACCGTACTCAAGGTCGTCGAAGGTGACTGGAACCCCGTAGAACTCGTACTCCGCATCTATGAAACCGACGGCGTCGGAGAAGACGTCACCATCAGGTTGTCGCGGCCGCTGGAAACAGTGATTGCGATCGATCATATCGAACGCGAGCAGGAACACAACGACGCACGGCGTGTCGGAGAACACGCCTTCAGCTTCCCTGTCAGTCCGCACGCCATACGTTCGTTCAAGGTTATGCTGGTCTCAGGAATACAGGGAGGGTGATGTGTCGATGAGGAACACCGATGACATTCCTACGGTACGCGACGTCGCAGCTCACGCTCAGGTATCGGTAGGGACCGTCTCGCGCTATCTGAACGGGCATAAACTGCGACCGGTGACGAAGAGCAAGGTCGAATCAGCGATCAACGCCACCGGGTACCGGTTCAGCGGTTCCAACGGCCCATCCGGACGCGTGCAGACCCGAACAATCGGGGCGGTATTCCCGCGCTACGACGATTTTCACGTCTCGGTGCTCAGTGCCCTCGACAAGATACTGTTTCGCGAAGGCTATCATATGGTGACCTGCGAGTACGACGGCGACGAAGACGATATGAGGGACAAGCTTCGACTGCTGCGCAGTCGCTACGCCGACGGCATCATATGTTCACCGATGACGTCCAGTTACGGACTGCAGCGGGAGGTCATTGAGTCGGGTATACCGGTTGTGACGTACAACAACCACGTGCAGGACTGGCAGACTGACCATGTCCGGGTCGACGACAGACAGGCGGTACGTAAGGCAGTCGAGTACTTCATCGACCTCGGGCACCGGGACATCGCGATAATTTCGGGTACGATGCGTTCGACGACCGGCTTCGACCGGGTTGCCGGGTATCGGGATGCGGTACAGACGGCCGGAATAGTCGAGCGCTCAGATCTGCTCATGCTTGACGATTGGGGCCTCTCTGAGAGCATGGCTTTCGATGCGACCAGGCGTCTTCTGTCTTCGGCCCAGGCACCGACGGCAATCATTGGAGCGCATGGCCGTGCTGGCATAGGAGTCCTTCGCTATCTGCGCGAGTCCGGACGTCGCGTGCCGGATGACGTATCCCTGATCTGTTTCGACGACAGCGAGTTGTTTCGTCTGCATCATCCCTCAATAACCGCAATCCGACAGCCGGCAGGCACCATCGCCGCCGAACTCGCTTCGTTGCTCTTTCGCCGCATGAACGGGGATAACGAAGACCGGCCGCTCACGCGGGTGGTACCAACCGAACTCATTCTCCGTGAATCGGTGCGGCGCATTACCGACTGTTAACAGAAGTCGTTAATCGATAGACTGCAGCGAGTGAGAAGAACAGCCGCGGCGACCATTGTCGTTGTCATTGTTATAGCCGTAACCCTGATCTCTTTTGTGTTTCCGGTTCTGATGTCGACACCGTACCGCCGTGATGTGCTGCTGCGTTCACCAGTCGCGGTCGGTGGCGTCCTGGATGCCTCCGGGTTCCGGTTTGTCGATGAATGGCTTCTGCCGCTGCAGGGAGAATGGCTGCACGCGATGGGGCGTCTGGTGGAGCCCGACGGATTTTCACACGATCCGCTGAAGGACCCGGCATACGAGTTGCTGGTGCTGCCGCACGAGCTGACCGATCCGCGCGATACGGCCGGGACGGTCAGGCTTCAAGTCCGGTTTCCCGAGGAAGTCGGGACTGCTACCGGGCTTCTCGCCCTGCGGTTGCGCTACTTCGCGTCCGCATACCGTGTCTGGATCAACGGCGAACTGCGTGCGGAGTCCGGTGCAGTCTCCGAGACCCGTGACGGATATCGGGCACAGTACATGCCCGCCGAGATCCTTTTCGACGCCCGCGCCGGGTCGAATGAGATCGTGATACAGTTCGCCGATTTCCATCATCGACGGATCAGGCTTAACCGGCTGTATATCGGACCTGCCGATCATGTCCTGGCCCTTACCACGCGGGGGCTCATTCATCAGTCGCTGATTCTCGGTATGTTTCTGCTCGCGGCCATTTACTTTGGCACCCTGTTTCTCATTCAGAAGTCAGAACCCGCTAATCTGTACCTCTCGCTGATTGCGCTGGTCAGCGCCGGGCGTATCGTGGTCGTAAGCGAACGCATCCTCATTCGGCTGATCCCGTTCTTCCAGCCTGAGCTCATGATGAAGATGGGATACGCCGGTTCCATTCTAATTGTACCGCTGATAATCCTTTATATTACGGAAGGGTTTCGGATATCACCGCTCCAGCTGGTCGCACGTCTGGCGAAGTATCTGCTCTGGGCTGCCTCGGCTATTCTGATACTGACGCCGGTGCGATTCTACGATCTGCTGTTCGCATACGGGCAGATTCCGGTCATGCTCATCGGTGTGTATGCGATTTTCCTCCTGAGTCGTCATCGTGTTCTTTCGACGGTACACGGGGGACGCATTCTGATTCCAACGGCATTCGTGCTGCTGGTGACCGGCGCGAGCGACGTGTTCCGCGAGCTCGGGCTTCTTGCCGCGTCCGAGCTGTTCTCGTCGGGCATGGTTGTGTTTCTGGCTGTCCAGGGCATTTTTCTTGCCTGGCGTTTCCAGGTTACCTTCGACAAGGTGGAGGCGCTTTCGGATGAGAACAGGCTCATGATCCGGGAAATCAGCGCCCTGAACGCACAGCTCGAGCAGCGTGTCTCCGAGCGGACCGAGGAGCTAGAAGCGGCGAACCGTCAGCTCGCAGAGCTGTCCCGTAGAGACGAGCTGACCGGTCTCTTGAACCGAAGAGCGCTCGTAGAACGCATGGAGCTTGAACAGTCCCTCGCGAGACGCGAAGAACGCTTTCTCAGCGTGCTCATGATCGATATCGACCACTTCAAGCCGTATAACGACGGTTACGGTCACCCCGCAGGTGACCGCTGCCTGAGGCAGATTGCCGATGCAATTTCGTCCTGTTGTGAGCGCGGCGCGGATCTTCCGGTACGCTATGGGGGAGAGGAGTTCGTTGTCCTGCTTCCACAGACGAAAACCAGCGGTGCACTGCGGGTCGCGAAGCGAGTTCAGGACGCGATACGGAAACGCGCAATCCCGCACGCCTACTCGGAAACCTCGGACATCGTAACGGTAAGCATTGGAGTCGCGTGCGAGCGGTTGAGCGGAGATGGCGCGACCGATGCCATTGAGAACGCCGACGAGGCTCTTTACGCGGCGAAGAGCGAAGGACGAAACCGAATCTGCAGCTCAGACCCTGATCGGGAGTAGGCTCGAGACGTATCTTCAGGTACGCTGAATCCCTCCATGAGTAATATGACAGAAACTGAAGCCCTCAGTGCCGACGTTTTTTCCGGCACTGTTGCGCGGGAGGATACGCGCACACTCTACAGGAATCTCCTGAAGCTCGCGATCCCGATTATGGGAGCGAACCTCATGCAGATGCTCTACAATCTCGCCGATACGTTTTTTCTCGGACGTATCGGTGCTGCTGCAGTCAACGCGCCAACGATCAGTTTTAACATCATTTTCTTCCTCGCGGTATTCGGGGTAGGCTTCGGAACAGCCGGAACGACGCTCATCGCCCAGAGTAAGGGCAGAGGAGACCAGGAACGGGTAAACTTCTATCTTGGTCAGCTCGCCGTGTACATCTTCGGTATCTCTATCGTAGTTGGAATCGTCGGCCTTCTCGCACACATGCCGCTGTTGCGTCTTTTAAACGTCCCGGAAGAGTCATTCGAGTTTACCCGACAGTATCTGACTATCATCTTCACCGGTATACCTTTCATGTTTGGCGCCTTCTTTTTTCAGTCCGCAATGCAGGGAATCGGCGACGGGGTGACACCGTTTGTCATACAGTTCGCTACCGTCATCCTGAACATCATCATCGATCCGATATTTATCTTTGGATGGGGGCCCATTCCACGAATGGAGGTTGCAGGGGCCGCCTACGCGACCATACTCTGCAAGGGTATCGCGACGATCGCGGGAGTCTTCATTCTGGTGCGCGGTCGCCGGGGAATGAAACTGAAGCTGTCGAACATGCGTCCCCGCATGGAATCCGCCCGTCTTTTTGTCGGAATCGGTATGCCGGCCAGTCTGGGCCAGGGCATCGCGGCCTTCGGTTTCACGGTTCTGCAGGGTGTTGTGAACGGTTTTGGAGCAGCGGTCGTCGCTGCCTTCGGAATTGCAAACAGGATCATCAGTCTCGTAAACATGCCCGCTATCGGAATGTCACGCGCGACGGCCTCTCTGGTCGGACAGAGCCTCGGTGCCCGGGATACCGAGCGGGCGAAGCGCATTGTCCGCATGTCCGGTCTCACGATTTTTGGCTTTGTCGGTCTCGGCATGATACTGGCGTTTTTTTACGGAAACCTTCTGGTGCGATTTTTTGTGGATGATGCAGAGGTTATCGCACATGGGGCCGTGCTTTTCCGTATCGTCAGTCCGTCGGTCGTTCTGTTCGCGCTTTTCACCGTGATTCTCGGGGCCTTCGAGGGAGGTGGCGACACGAAACCGGTCCTGGTCATGCATACTGTCAGACTATGGGGCATTCGTGTTCCGCTCGCATTCGTGCTGGCCGTGTGGCTGGGAATGGGACCCCGGGGAATCTGGATATCGATGTTCGTGAGCAATCTGGTTATTGCTGTCGCGGGCTTTCTGCTGTTGCGTACCGGGCGCTGGATGCACCGTCTGGATCCTGACAGCCTGTAATGCTCAGGGTCCGGCGATCCGATTACGTCCGAGTGCCTTCGCTTCGTAGAGGCGGGTGTCGGCCAGTTCGATCATCTCTTTTCCAGTTGAGTTATCCTGCGCTGATGTCTCGCGTATACACGCGATTCCCGCGCTGAACGTGAGGTTCTTCAGATCGCCGCAGCTGGTCCAGTCGCAGGTCTCGAACAGGGTTCTCAGTTTCTCACACACAACGAGAGCCTGTGTGGCATCGGAATCGGGCATAATGATCGCAAACTCTTCTCCTCCGTAGCGCGCAATGTTATCAGTCTTTCGCGTTGAACGCATGAGGATGTTCGAGGCCGTCACGAGGACCTGATCGCCGACCGCGTGGCCGAGGGTATCATTGACCGCCTTGAAGTGGTCCAGATCGATGAGTGCAATCGATACCGGACGGTCGTGACGTCTTCCCCGGTCAATCTCGACGTCGAGCTGGGAGAAGAACCAGCGGCGATTGAATACGGCCGTCAGAGGATCGCGTATGACCAGTTCGGAAAGCTCGTGGTTGCGTTTCTGAAGCGAATCGCGCAACTGTTCGACTTCCCTCAGGGCAGCAGCAAGCTCTTCGTTTCGGAGGCGGTATACCTCTTTTTCGTGTTCGATTCGTTCAAGCTCGAAACGACCCATAGCCTGATAAAGCTCTTTTTCGATCTTTTTTTCGGTCGTCCGGTCGAGTTCGCTGAAAGCCTGCCGCATCTGTGAGAGCGCCGCGGTGATTTCACCGTCCATCTCGAGGACAGAGCTGTAATCCCGCCGCCAGTATGGAATGTTGAAGTTCGCCTGTTGCTCCGAGACGAGTCGGAAAGCCTTGAGAAAGTGCGGCTCCGCTTCTTCGTAGCGACCTTCTTTCACCAGCAGCGCTGCGAGACTACCGTGGATTTCATACTGCCATGCCGTCGGTTCTTCTTCGCCTACCGTGGCCGCGAGTGCTTCCTGATAGCAGCGTTCGGCAGCTTCCGAATCATGATCGGCTTCGTAGACCGCGGCGAGCTTCGTAATAGCATGTATTCGTAAGGGTTCCATCCCGAAATCGCTAAAGTGCGTAATGCTCAGTTTCAGGTGGTTCACTGCTTCGGGAATCCTGTTGAGCGCAAGGCACGCGCGGCCGAGGTTGGAACGCGCCGTACCCTGAACCTCACGAAGGTCCTCGTTCCGATTCGCCTCGATGAGTGCTTTCTCGAAGTACTCGAGCGCACGCTTCGCGTCTTTCATAATGAGGCATGTGTTCCCGATGTTGTTGAGCACCGTCGCGACCTTATGAGTCTCAAGCTCCTGGTGCAGCTCGTAGCTTCGCTCCAGATGCTGCAGCGATTGCTGGAGGTCACCAAGCTCCCCGTGGATGATACCCAGGGCGTTCTCGGCCTCGGCTTCCGCAAGACGGTCGCTGAGCTCTCGTGCAGATCGAACAGCCGTACGCGCAGCTTCAACGGCGGCAGGCATCTGCCCGAGCATGAAATGGCACTGGGCCTTTTTTCGCCACGCCCATGAGATATCACTATCCGTTTCGAGCAGAGCGTCGAGCCTGGGTATTGCCGACCGTATGTTTCCTGAGGCTATCAGTTGTTCGATGTCTTTCTGCATATCTTACATGTACTGAACAAGCGGATCGATTACGCTTCGTTTTCGTCGCGGCAGCCTGCGAGATCGTCATCGGCGTCCATGTACGCGTGCAGGACTGCTTCGGAACCATCGTAAAAACGGGTGAATGCAAAGCCGGTCTCGAAGTCGCCATTGTCTCCGTTCTGTGTATGTATCGCTGTCGCGTCAACACTGATGCTCTCGTCGTTGTCGAGCGACAACAGGAAGTATACGGTATCGCCAGTCGAAAATTCGTAGGTGCTCGAGCACCTGAGTCCTCCACGGCTTATGTCGATGACCTCTCCGGAACGCCACCGCTCGTAGCCGTGCCGCATCTGTACCAGCTGGGAAATGGTGCAACGAGGGCTGATCCGTTTATCCTGTCTCACCCCCCTACATTACCCCTGTTATATGCGGGTTTGCAAGAAGATCATTTCTTCGTTTTTTTCGGCGGCATTACAATGCCTTCAGCGTGCAGAACCTGTTCGTCACGCTGGTTTATGCACGATGCTTCGAACGTGACCCGGTTTCGTTCAAGGTCTATGTCGACCACGGTAACCGAGGCCTCAATGGTGTCCTGTATGTACACCGGCTTCTTGAACGAAACGGACTCAGACACGAAGATCGTGCCCGGGCCGGGCAGCTGTGTGCCGAGGATGTTCGACACGAGGCTCACCGTGAGCATACCGTGTGCGATGCGCTGTTTGAAGAATGTACCTTCCGCATAGGCTTCGTTCACGTGTGCCGGGTTGAAGTCTCCGGTCACTGCCGCGAACTGATAAATGTCCGTTTCGCTGATCGTCTTTGAGAAAAAGGCGGTATCGCCGACGTGTATCTCGCCGATGCTCTTACCGAGAATCTCCTGGAATGCCATGTATTGCTCCGTTCAGGTCGGTTCCTCGAAGGGAACCGGGGGAATAATGGTGCCGGAAGCCGTCATGACAACCTCACCGTGCTGATTGGTCGCGTTCGCCGAGAAGTCTGCCTCATTCTCTGTCACCCGCAGTTCCGTCAGCTCCAGACCGACTTCGATCGTGTCGCCGATGTAGACCGGTTTGACAAATCGCACCGATTGACGCGACATTGTCGACCCGTATCCTGGAAGCCGCATGCCGATGATATTTGTAATGAAGCTCGCGGTCAGCATGCCGTGTGCGATGCGGCGGCCGTAGCGGGTCTTCTTTGCAAACTCCTCGTTGATCGGGAGCTGGTTAACATCCCCGGTGACTCCTGCGAAAAGCAGCATGTCTGCCTCCGAGAAGGTTTTTGCGAAATACGCTGACTCGCCGACGGACAGTTCGTCAATCGTTCTGCCTATGCGCGCAATCATCCCCGACCTCCCTGTCTGTGTGTGGTTTCGAAGGGTTCCGGAGGTACGATCTCGCTTTCTCCGCTTACAACAAGGTCCCCGTGCTGATTGCTGCAGGTCAGATCGAGCCATACACGGTTCTTCCTGCCGTCAATCCGGGTAACCACGAGCCGAGCCTGTATGGTGTCGTTAATAAAGACCGGTTTGTGAAACACGAGGTCCTGCGCCGCGTGGACGGTGCCATTACCGGGGTACTGAGTGCCCAGAACTTTTGATACAAGACCCGCGACGAGCATTTGCGGTACCGTCCGGTGGCCGTTGCGGGTCCGTGATGCGAAGACCTTGTTGACGTGAGTCGGATTGAAATTTCCGACTATGCCGCTGAACTGATAGATGTCGGCTTCCGTCAGCGTCTTCCAGAACGATGCAGTATCTCCGACGTGCATCTGGTCTATGGTCAGGCCTATACTGTCTTCAATACTGGTGACCTGCATAATCAGACTCCAATTGAGCTGAAACCGCCGTCCACATGGTAGACGTAGCCGCTCAGTGCTTTTGCGTCGTCGCTGACCAGGAACGCAGCCAGCGCTCCCACATCAGCGCTTGTGATCGTGCTGTAGTGTGCAACGCGGCTCTCCGCCGCCTGAATGAGGTCGTCAAAATCTTTCAGACCGCTGGCTGCCCGCGTTCGAAGCGGTCCCGGCGACAGGCAGTTCACGCGGATGCGCGCATCCGCGAGCTCTGCGGCGAGGTAACGGCTGCTGCATTCGAGCGCGGCCTTCGCCGGACCCATGACGCCGTAGTTTTTCACAACTTTCTCCGCACCGAAGTAGGACATGCTCAGGATGCTGCCACCGTTCTTCATGAGCGGTTCGGCAAGTCGCGTCATTCGAAGCAGGGAGTGGCAGGAAACGTCCATGGCCTGCAGGAAACCCTCCAGAGAACAATCGGTGAGGCGGCCGTGCAGGTCCGACAGCGGTGCGAAGGCGATCGAGTGTACGAGAAAATCAAGCGCACCCCAGGTCTCCGATATCGTGTTGAAGACTGCTTCGAGTTCACCGTCGTTCTGCACGTTGCAGGGAACGACTATCGGTGCATCGAGACCCTCCGCGAGCGGTCGGACGTATTTCTCCGCCTTTTCGTTGAGATAGGTCACCGCCAGCTTTGCCCCGTCGTTACAGAAGGCTTTCGCACAACCGTAGGCAATGCTGTTTTCATTCGCTATCCCGATAACGAGGCCTTTCTTTCCGGTAAGTCTGTCGTTCATGGTTCCTCCCGTCACCAATCATTTAGATGAGAGGCGATTCACTCATCATAAATTTATGTGAAGCGGATCACAAGCCTCAAAAGCCTCGTGCATGTGAAATTTTTCTTGTGTGGTCGAGAGAGTAGCCCGTACTATAAGGCGTTGTTTTATGTGTATTGGAGGTATATATATGGATGTCTCGAAGCGGGTTCTGACTGTTCCGAATGTGCTTTCTCTCTTCAGGCTTGTTGGAGTGCCTTTGCTCTATCCGCTTGCCTACCGCGACGACCCTACGCTGTTTCTTCTCTGGTTCATCCTGCTCGGGCTGACGGACTTTATCGATGGTAAACTCGCCCGCGCGTGGAATCAGACAACCGTCCTTGGCTCATTTCTGGACTCGATCGCCGATCTCGCGTATTACCTCTCGGCGGCCTATTTCATGATCGTGCTGTTTCCGCACTTCATCACACCGAATATGCCCTTCCTGATCGGCTTTTTTATCATCCTTGCCGGCTCCATGGTCATTCCGTTCGTAAAGTTCGGAAAGGTGATCTTTCTTCATACCAACCTTACCAGGTTGAACGGGGTTCTCGTCTTCCTGCTGGTGTGTGGTTCGTTCCTTTTTGATACCACGCTCATGATCACCGGGATTCTTGGTATCTACTACATAGCGTACTTTGAAATCTATCTGATCTTTCTGAAGTACGGCGAAGTCGATCGTGATACACGCTCGATTTTTATGGCCAACGCGGCGCGAAACAACAGGACTGCCGACTCCGTGAAACCCGCTACGTGAGGCGGGTTTCCGCGTCGCGACTTGCTTCATCGATACGGGCGATCTCAGACGGAGTCAGGACGATCGCGAGCGTCCCGGCATTCGCCTCAGCCTGAGAGACAGAGCTCGCACCCGGGATCGCGACCACCGTCTCACCATGCCGCTGTACGGTCCACGCGATTGCCGTCTGAGCAGCCGTCGCCGAGTGGCCGGCACCGATATCACGCAGCGTCTCAATCAGTTTTCGCGTTGCGGCAAGCCCCTGAGGCTTGAAGCGGCGCATCCACTTCCGCGGACCGGTAGTGCCCCTGATGTCCTGCTCTCCGTGGTACTTGCCGGTGAGCAGCCCCTGCGAGAGCGGAGAGTACGCGATAATCGTGATGCCGAGCTCTTTTGCCGTCTCGAGAACTCCGTTTCTCTCTATAGTCCTGTCGAGCAGACTGTAGCGAACCTGGTTCGACGCCAGCGGCACACCGGACGCGGCCATCGTCGCGTGTGCAGTCCGCATCGCCTTCGCCGAGAAATTACTGACACCCACTGCCCGGACCTTTCCGGCTCGAACGAGCTCAGCCATTGCTTTGGCCTGGTTCTTCACCGACGAGAGGCTGAACGGCTGGTGTATCTGATGGAGATCGACAGGGTATCCACCGAGGCACCGTTCCCGTTCCGGAAATGTCGTAGCAATCGAGGAGGCGAAACGCAACGCAGGCCACCATTTGTCGGCGATAACGACTGAGTCTGTTTCGACGTTGAGCTCTTTGAGTGCGGCAGCGAGTGCCCGCTCTGAAGCACCTCTGCCGTAGATTTCGGCGGTATCGAACCAGTTAATGCCGCCGTCGATGGATACACGAACGATCTCCGACATGACCTCGGCCGGTAGTGCGGGCCAGAACTTACCGACCATACCCTTGCCCTGCGAGAACTGCCAGCATCCGAGCCCGACAGGTGTAATGTGAACTTCAGTTTTTCCGAGCGTATACGTCTTCATTCGTGGAATATACGGTCAACGAACCGGAAACAGGCAAATTTCGGTCACTCCGGCCGGAGGATTCGTCTCATGCGCCAGGTTTTTACGCCCTTGAAACTGTCGTGTGGCACAAAACAGTGCCGGAAACCCTCCGGACAGCGACTGAGGATGGGTTCGGTCGCGATAAACTCACCCGGTCCGGCGTGCATGCTGCCCAGGTGAAAGAGATAGTTGATGGTATCGGAAACGAGCGTTTCCCGCCGCCCGCCCTGCTGAAACACGATATTTCCGACGTGCAGGGCAAGCCGGTACTGTTCGGTCAGGTAGTTCGTCCGGGTCTCCGCCTGCCAGAACATGCCGCGGAGTGCGAGTTGTATAGTGCCCGTTACCGCATCGCTGTTCACACCATCGAAAGGAAAGAGCACGACTCCGGCCTGTTCCTTCCAGAACCAGAGTTTTCCGTTGTACGGAGACGAAGCCTCACTGACGGCGCTGCGAAATGCTTCTATGGAATCGCGTACAAGCTCCGGTCGGGTGTCTTTTCGCACCGCGTCATCAAGATCGATGCCCACGTACAGGAGACCGAATGTATACTCTTCTCCCTCACATACTCCGGACCAGTCCCGCGATGACGGAATGAGCCGTGGAATCGCACGTGCGATCGAGGGAAAGTCCGGCGGTATGTCGCTTCGCGAGCGTGTACCGGTCTTCTTCGTTCGTTCTTCGTAGCCTTTGTGCCCGGATTCCTCTGATATTTCGGGTTGGTGATGAACCTGGTGGTGATAGCGAAGCGCTGCTTCGACACGGGATGGTTTCAGACCCTCGTCACAAAGGTGGGCGTTCAGATAGTCGCAGACACCGTCAAAGTACAGTCTGCCGACGTCGTCGATTTCATTGTCAATGTCAATAACCGCGATAGCTCCGCTGCCGGACCCGGCGAGCCGCTTCAGAAGCCGTGAACAGTCGCGAGCCGGCAGTTCGCGCACATCAAGATAGAGCATATCCGCCGAGTGGCCTGATTTTACCCAGGTTCTGATGTCGTCGTGGTGCATGTACTCGAGCGTAACCGTGCCCTTACGATCGACAGAGCGAAAAATGTCTCTGGTTGATTCATCGGGAGCGAATACGACAATCCGCATAGTCAGGCACCCAGCCTCAGCGTGTACTGATACAAGGGCATGCTTTCGTGGCTCTCAACGGGTGCGAGCCAGCGCGCGAGGGCGTTGTTGAGGCCGGTGTAGACCATCTCGCTCAGGCATACCGCCTGCGGGGCGCAGTAGCGCGACTCGATGTCGACAAGTGTTGTCATGGTGGGCCCCTTGATCCGCTCGAAGTGCTGATGGTATTCGATTGGCCCTTGATGAATCGCACAGCGGACCTGCAGATCGCTGTCCAGGCGGCATGACAGTGCATTATAGAAGAACAGCTGATGAATCAGTTCGAAGCCGCACAGGGTCGCCGCAAGCTGTGTGTCACCACCGTAGAATGCAGCCGTTGCTCCGTCCCCCTCCCAGTTCCAGACCCTGCCGTTTCGCTCTTCGATGATTTCGCGGAACATCTTTCGCAGATCGCCGTAGGTGCGCTGGATCACATCGTCCGGATATTCCCGAACGAGGGTGGAGTTGCCAACGACATCTATCCTGAGCAGGGTCAGAAGACAGGTTGAACCATCCTCCAGAACTCCCCAGTTCCGGGTCCGGGTCCGCTGTGAGTCTTCGAAGAACGTACAGCTGCTCCACTCGAACTGATAGCCGAGCTCTTCTATGGCGAGGATCAATGTCTGGAGTTCGGCTATCCGGTAGGGTCTTCCCGCAAGGCCTGCCCGTGAGATATGGGCCAGTATCTGTACCAGCTCGACGAGTCTGTTCCATTCCAGCAGATCCGTAACGATCTGCTTAGCCGCATCCCGTCCGGGAATCGGCATGCTTTCGGGGAACCCGGTTCGTTCGTGTAAATCGTAATCCCGGACCAAGAGACGTACGACCTGGTTCATTGTGTGAACATCAAAGCTTGCTGCCAGTGCACGTACCACGAGGTTTCGGGTTCTGCTTGAGACCCTCACGCGCGAGAGCCTACCATTTTTCTTATGGGTAGGAACAGATTTTTCCGGCAAAATCCTGAGACCCCTTCGAACCCTGTTTACCACCGTGGTGATGGACATGATGCAGATTAACGATAGTTGAACTAACGTTCAGGAAACCTTCACTCCAGCTCAACTGGTGCATATCTTATGCTGCATCATGAAAAAAATGAGACGAAACGGAGGGCTCACAGCCCTTGCTGCACTTGTCGTGCTCGCGGTTGCCGGATGTTCCGCTGAGACGCACGACGAAACCGCAGATGCACAGGCTCCGTCTGAAATCCGACCGCGCGCAGTCGAGACGATGGAAGTGGTGGAAGGTCGCCTCGGTGGCGAGGTCCGGGTGTCGGGTCTGGTATCGGGAACGCGCGAAGCAGACGTCATAGCCGAGACGCAGGGTCGCATTCTCTCGGTGGATTTCGACCTCGGTCAGGTAGTCAGCGAAGGCGATGTTCTCGTTCGTTTTGATGATCGCACTGAGCGGCTCGCGATGCAGCAGGCAATGGAGCTGCGTGATGGAGCCCGGCTTGAGCTGGAAGCACTCGAACGTCAGGCCGAACGGGGAACCGTGTCGCGAGCGGTGCTTACCAGCGCCCGGGCTGCATTACGCGGTGCTGAGGTCGCGTATGAGCAGGCTCTCAGAACCTACGGGAACCGGACCGTCCGGGCACCGATCGACGGTCGTGTTGCCAGCCGGGAGGCCGTGATACGCGAAGGCAATTTCGTGACCCAGGGGTCCCGGGTCGCACGTATCGTTGACACGACGCGTCTGCGTCTGTCCGGCTCTGTCGGCGAGCGCGAAGTCAGGTTTCTGCAGGAGGGACAGGAAGCCCTCGTAAACGTGACCGCCTGGGGCGCGAATCGACTCGAAGCCCGAGTGGTGGCCGTAGGAGCCGGAAGCGATGGACAGACCGGAAGCTTCCCGGTCGCCATCGAATGGGAAAACTGCTGCGGTGACATCGTCAGGAGCGGTATGAGTGCCTCCGCGGTGGTCAGCACCGAAGACATGACGCAGGGCGTTCTCGTACCGACCGCCGCGCTCAGGCGCATTGGTGAGGCAGACTACGTATTCGTCGTCGAAAACGGCGTGGTCCGGCGCACGAACGTCGACGTCCGCGATCGGTTCGGTCCGCGCGCGGTTGTGACAAACGGCATTTCGGTCGGCGAACACGTTGCGATAACAGCAGTGTCCCGTCTCCGCGACGGTGACGCGGTTCAGGCAACGATGGTGGGAACAAGTGAGGATGCGCTGTGACTATCGGTGATTTTTCGACCCGTAACACGGTTCTCATAAACATATTTACGATCCTGCTCCTGGTGCTCGGAACATTCAGTGTGATCCGTCTGCCGCAGGAACAGTTTTCCGAAGTCCCGTTCTTTTTCATTAACATTACTGTCCCATGGCCCGGCGTTTCGGCCGAAGACATCGAGGAGTCGGTTACGACGGTGATCGAGAACGAAATGGAAGGCGTAGACCGGCTGAGCCAGTTCAGTTCTGTGACGAGGGACGGCGTGACCACTGTTGTGCTTCAGTTCGATCAGGAGATAAACCGGCAGGCCTTCGACCGCGTCTTTCAGGATGTCAGAAACCGTTTTGCGACCCTGAATCTTCCCGACGGGATCGGACAGGAACGCATTACCGAGTTCAGTTCGAACGACTTCCTGCCGGTTATCGAAGTCGTGCTCTTCGGTGACGTCGGCTATGAGGCGCTCAATCGCACCGCCGAGCGTCTCTCTGACAGACTCACGACGATACGGGACGTATCCGGGGTGGACATCGTCGGCGCTCGCGAACGCACCTTCTTTATCGAAGCGGATCCTGTCCGGCTCGAGTCCTTCGGTGTCACCGTGGAGCAGCTTGTCGGAGCGGTGCAGGCACGGAACACCACAACCCCCGGAGGAAACCTCCGGACACCGACACGGCAGTTTCTGCTTCGCACCGTCGGGGACGTGTCGAACGCGGCCGAACTGGAGTCCGTCGTCGTGCGCTCGGTTGCCAATGGAGCCGGAGCAGCGGGTGGTGTGCCCGGCGGTCTGACCGGATCCGGGCTCGTACGGGTCCAGGACGTGGCGACGGTTTTTGAAGGCTACGACGAGGACGGTGTTCGCGCACGGTTCAACGGTCAGGAAAGCATCACGCTTCGAATTGCCAAGGTGCCCGGCGGATCGAGTGTCAGCATCGCCGAAGAGGCGGAACGGCGCATCGGAAACCTGCGGGGCAGCGTCATTCCCGAGGGGGTGGAAGTCGCGTTCGTGAACGACTCAACCGTGCAGATCCGGGACTCGATCGACGTTCTGGTATCAAACGCGGTACTCGGCCTCGTGCTTCTGGTGGCGATTCTTCTGGTCTTTGTCGGTGTGCGTAACGCCCTCATGACCGCACTCGGCATACCGGTAACATTTGCGATTACCTTTATCATACTCGAATCTCTGGGGGAAACCCTCAACAGCAACACGCTGTTCGGGCTTGTTCTCGTGCTTGGTCTCATCGTCGACCACGCGATCGTGATCGTTGAGAACAGCTATCGCCTGCAGTCACAGGGCCTCAGTCGACGAGAAGCTGCCATAAAGGGGGTAAATCAGGTCGTCATTCCGGTCTGGGCTGCAACTGCTACCACCGTCGCCGCATTCCTGCCCCTCGCATTTCTGCCCGGGATCATTGGTCGCTTCCTCCGGGTCGTACCGATCACCGTTGCTATTGCACTGATCGCGAGCACCTTTGAAGCGAGCGTATTCCTTCCTTCGCACTTCGCAGACTGGCCCGGCAGGAGTCGCAAAAGCCGTATCGGCGGCCGCTTCGAGCGTTTCAAGGATACCTTTCGGGGCTTCCTGACCGCGGTATACCGACGGCGCGTGTTGACGGTGTTCGCCATGCTGCTCGTCATGATCGGATCGTTCTCCCTGGTCGGATTTATCGGGCAGGACCTGTTTGCCGCCGAGGACGCGAGCCAGTTTTTCATCGACATCGAAATGCCGCCGGGGACACCAATACAGCGTACCGACGAGGTCGTCCGACGATTTGAGGATCGATTCATGCCGCTCGTCGGACAGGGTGAGTACCGGGCTGTCAATGCCTATGTCGGGTTCGCGGCGGGCGAGGCACAGAACCGGTCCGACCCGCGGGTGGGGCAGCTTGTCATTGATCTTCTGGAGGCCGATGAAGGCAGACCCCGCAGCGTGCTTGCGATTCTGACAGAGGCCGAACAGATGGCCGCCGATATACCAGGTGCCGAGTTCGTGCGCTTCCGGCGGCAGCAGACAGGGCCCCCGGTCGATGCGCCGCTGGTATACCGGCTTTTCGGTGACAGTTATGAGGAACTGATTCTCGCGACCGAAGCGATCCGTGCCGAACTCATCTCGACCGACGGGGTGTTCGATATCCGTGACAACTTCGCGATCTCGACACCGGAACTTCGTATTACCGTCGACGACAACGAGGCTGCCCGTTTCGGTCTGAACCGGCAATCAGTCGGGTTATACATCCGAGCCGGGTTTGAAGGCCTGCCCGCAGGACGTGTGTTCACCGATAACCGCGAAACACCGGTCCGTGTACGCTACGCATTCGACGGGACCATGACCGCCGAGCGGCTTCTCGATCTTTCGGTTCCGACGAATGACGGGCGACGCGTCCCGCTTTCGACGATCGCGCGGGTGGAGGACGCTGACGCCATCGCGTCCATACAGCGGCTCAACGGTCGCCGTGAAGTTACGATAGAGGCGGAGGTGCGAGAAGGAGTCGACCTCGGAGCAATCGATGCCCGTATTGTCACGCTCTTTTCAGAAGAACTCTCCACGGTCGCACCCGGGGTCGAACTCGAGACCGAAGGGCAGTTTGCGGAGTTTCAGAACCTCCTGATTGACATTCTCCGGACCTTCCTCATCGGCATATTCCTGATCTATATGATTCTGGCTACACAGTTTAAAAGCTACACGCAGCCGGCACTGATCCTGTTCAGCGTTCCCTTTGCCTTCGTCGGAGTGGTGCTCTTTCTCTTTCTGAGCGGAACTCCGCTGTCTTCCATCGTGATCTACGCGGCTGTTGCGCTTGCAGGTATTGCGGTTAACGACAGCATCGTGCTGATCAGCTTTATCAACGAACTCAGGGAGCAGGGCTGGGCGACCAGGGACGCGATCATCGAGGCCGCGGCAACGCGTCTGCGGCCGATTCTCCTGACCTCTCTTACGACGATCGCAGGACTGCTGCCCACCGCTCTCGGACTCGGCGGACAGAGTGTCGTCTGGGGACCGATGGCGAGTACGATTGTATTCGGGCTGGTGTTCAGCACGATCACCGCGCTGGTCATTATTCCCTGCCTTTACGGAATACTGTTTGACAGACAAAAGCGGAGGCCGGCATGAAAGTACTCGCATACAGAAGACATACACGCGTGAAGACGGCGTTCGCCGTCCTGTCGCTGATTCTGCTGCTGCCCGGCGCAGCGGCCGGTCAGGAGACGCTCGAAATTCCGGACATGCTTCGCCGTGTTCTCAGTGCGAACCGTGACCTGGAAAAAGCCCTGCTCGAAGAGCAGCAGGCCGAGTCAGGGTACCGCAGCGCCCGTGCGTCTATCGGCCCGCAGGTGGACCTTGATATCAACGCCCTGACCGTGGACAACCGCAGGGTGCAGACCGGTGGCCCGGGTTCCCCCACGCAGCGCACTATACGGACCACCGCAACCGGCGCGAACCTCCGGTACGTGCAGGCCCTGCCGACCGGCGGTCGCCTCGTCGGTGAGGCGGGGCTGGAAGCTTCGGCAGCCCGTACGCTTGCTGAGAACGGGACCGAAGACGAGGACCGTTATGAGATAGGGCCGCAGGTGAGCCTGCGTTTTTCGCAGCCCGTCTTTGTCCGGGGAAGCTTTATCGATGCACGAATCACGCAGGCGGTCGACACACAGGCACAAACTGGTGTGCGCATGGCCGGACTTACGAGGGAGGACCTCGAGAACCGATTCGCACTCGCCGCGACTGAACTCTACTTTGCCGTAGCAAATCTCAGGCGGTCGATCGCGGTTCAGGAGTCCCGGCTCGAACTCGCCCGGCGCCGGATTGCACGGACCGGGGATGACCTCGAAGTCGGCGCTGCGAGCAGACAGCAGCTCCTGCGCCTGCAACTGGCGGAAAACGGACTGCGGGAGACACTGCTTCAGACGCGCGAACAGCTCCGTAATCTTGAGAGAAGCCTCTTTCGCATCTCAGGCGGTACGGTCCAACCCGCAGACTACTCCTTTCGCCTGCCAGGTGAGGTGTTCTCGGAAATTGACCTCGACACGCCGGATACCGGAACGGTGTCGGATAATATCGATATCGCCCGTTCGCGGATCGCCCTCGAATCGGCTCTTGCCGACCTCAGGGTAAACCGGAACGAACGCGCACCCGAGCTGTCGGCGTTTGCACAGATCAGCAGGCGCTATCCCGATGATCGAGGGGCCAACGCATCTGATCCCGCGTCAGCCTTTTCGGATCTGTTTGACGGGGACGGAGGCTTTAACTGGACTGCGGGGCTGAGCCTCTCGGTACCGCTGTTCGACGGTGGCAGGAGGCGCACCGCCGACGCGGCGGATCAGCGTACAATTCGTCTCGCAGAACTCGAGCTGTCCGAAGTCGAGGAAAATGTCAGGGACGACGTGGCAAGCGCGCTTGAGAGGCTCTCGATACTCCAGGACCGCGTGGCCATCCTTGAGGCCGAGGCGGATTTCGAGGCTGACCGCCTCGCCGACCTCGAAGCGCTGGTGGAGATCGCGGCGGCGAGCGGGATCGAGGCGGACGAGGTACGCATCGACCTTGCGCAGGCTCGAAACGCCGTTATCGGGACGCAGGGGGAGATAGTCCTTCTGCTCATGGAACTCGACGCTCTGACCGGCCGGTCAGCGTCAGGGCGGTTTTCGGTTTCGGGGTCATTGTAAGGGCCCGCCCCGGTGCACCTGCAGCGGGCACGTGTACGGTCAGCTGAACCCTCAGGACAGCGTCGGTACTTCGAACCAGACCGTGCACCCGCCCGCTGCGTTGGTAACCGCCTCGCAGGCGCCGCCGTGGGCGCGAACAACATCCTGTACCACCGCGAGGCCTATTCCGCTTCCCGAACCACTGCGCTCCTGCGAACCGGTCTGAAAGGCCTCAAAGACGTCGACCCCCGGGGGAAGTCCCGGTCCATGGTCCTCCACCGAGAACCTGACCCGGCCAACCCGTTCGTGCATGCTGACCGCGAGCCACAAACCCTCGGCCGCATGCGACAGCACATTAGCCATAAGATTATCTATGACCCGCTGCAGCGACTGCCTGTGTCCGCTTACCAGTATCCTGCGGTCAGGAATATCGACGTCGACCGTAAAGCCGAGCGTTTCAAGCCGCGAAAGCTGTTCGATAACGGATTCCCGGACGAGTTCGGCGAGGTCGAAGGTCTCGCGGGGAAATGCGTGCATGGTGCCAAGGGATGCGTAGGCGAGAAGATCCGAGATGAGCCGCTGCATGTGAGCAGATCGGCGTATTATGGTCGCGGCGCTTGCTCCCGGATCACTTGATGCGCCATCGGCCAGCGCTTCCGCATGAGACCGGATCGCCGCAAGGGGCGTTCTCAGATCGTGTCCGAGCGCGCTGACGACCAGTCGACGCCGGTCGTCAGCCTGCTGCTCCGCCCTTCGGGATTCGTTGAGGTCCGCGACCATGCGTTGTATGGAACGGGTCAGTTCAAGGATCTCATTCGTGCCGCTGTAGACTTCCGTATGCTCGTCCGATTCTCCGTTACCGATCTGCAGGACGTACTCCGAGAGCGCCTGTATCGGGAGCACCACACGCTGCGCAAAAAGCATGAACCAGAGGTAGACCACGAACACCGAGATAATGAACCCCATGATCATTACCCGGGCGAAACGGTGACCGATCTCCGGCACCTCGCTCTGGATGAGCTGAAACTCGCTTCCCGGTTCAAAAGTCACGAAGTAGTAACCCCATACTTCATTGTCTGCGACGATCTGCCGTCCTATAGCCCGAAACGGATAGTTCGGGTCACCGCTTGGAATAAGCGACAGGACCTCAAGCGGGGTAATGACAACGTCACCTGTCGTCTCAGGCAGACCACCGGTGACCGAGTCAAAGAGGACAGTGCCGTCTGCGCGAATGATACGGAGTCGTGTACCCTCGAAGTCTTCGGTAATTCTCGTGTCGCGACCTATGTCGGCCGGGCTCTCCCCGGCGGCAACTCGGCGCCCGAACGCTGTTGCCTCCTGTTCAGATTCGGCCAGAAAGCGCATGCCGTGGCGCAGGTCGGACATCTGCCCGCCGAGCCCGTATCCGATTCCGAGTACCACCGAGCCTGCAATTATGCCGAGCCAGAGAGCTGTGGCCGCGGAAAAGGTCAGGACCATGCGTGTCCTGAGACTGCGGGTACGCTTTGGAATGTGCGTCTCGGATCTCATGTACGCGGAGTCCTCAGACGGTACCCCAGACCCCTGACGGTCTGCAGCCACTGCGGCTGCGAGGGATCGTCTTCCAGTTTCTCCCTGAGGCGGCGGATGTGGACGGGCACCGTCCCTGGATCACCGAAGTGATCGTGCCCCCAGACGAGATCGAAAAGACGGTCGCGGGTAAAAACCTGATTCGGATGCTCGATGAACACTTCCAGCAGCGCACGCTCACGGGCGGTAAGGTTCGTGTTTCCTCCGGGACTCGTGATCTCGCCGGCAGCAAGGTCTATGCATCGCTCCCCGAGTTCGACCGTGCGGGACGCTGTGCTGGAGGGGTGCCTTGTGAATGCTGCGCCGGAGCTTCCCGCCGCAGCGTCTACTAGTGTGTCCGGGTCTCCGTACGAGTATGCGCGCCGTAACTGCGCCTTGACCCGTGCTACGAGGGACGATGAAGTAAACGGCTTTGTGATGTAATCGTCTCCGCCAAGTCCCAGCCCGAGCACTTCATCCACATCCTCGGAGCGGGCCGTCATGAACAGGATAGGAAGCTGATGACCCTTTGCGCGAATGTCTCGACAGAGATCAAACCCGCTTCCGTCGGGAAGCATGACATCCAGAATCAGGGCCTCGAACTTCTCGCTCGACAGTCGGTCGAGGACGCCGCTGCAGCGTCTGGTGTGCGCGCTCGTTATAGCCTCGCGCGTCAGGTGATCCCGGACTGCACTTGCGATATCATCATCATCTTCTACAATCAACACATGTGACATGGTATGTACTCCCGCGTTTGCCTCTTAAGGTACCCCGGATTCGCGGGCGTGGCTAATGCTTAGGGTCGACTGTTCTGTATGATGCGGGTGAGAATTCGTACAGCATCCGTTATGTCCTCGACGCGGCTGAACTCGGCTGGATGATGACTTATGCCGTCTTTACTTGCGACGAAGAGCATGGCGGTCGGCAGGTATGGTGCGAGTATTGCCGCGTCGTGCAGAGCGCCGCTTGGAATTTCCGGTAGATCAATGTCGCACAGCGCCGCGGCTCGGTGTAGCGCCTGTACTACCTCGCGGCTCAGATCAGCAGGGGGCAGGTGTTCGGTATTTTCAATGTGCAGCTCAAGATTTCTGCGCGCGGCGATGCGGTTGAGAATTGCGCGCAGGCTCTGCTCGCCGTCGGCGAGTACTTCTGTGCTCTGCGCACGAAAGTCTATCGTGAACACGGTTTTACCCGGTATGACATTTACGGCGTTCGGGTGAACGTCTATACGTCCGACGGTCATGACCGAGTATGCTTTACGTTCGGCACACAGCGCACCCAGTTTCTCGATTTCGCAGATAGCCTCGGCAGCTCCAGCGAGCGCGTCCCGGCGGTCCTCCATGCGCGTTGAGCCAGCGTGGTTTGCCTGTCCGCTCAGGCAGACTTCGTAGTGTCGACGCCCGTTCACGCGTGTGACCACGGCAACAGCGCGATCCTGCTTCCAGAGGGAAAGTCCCTGTTCGGGGTGGACTTCGAGAAAGCCACGGTAGCATTCGGGGCGCACGCGATCGGTTGCCATTGACTCAGCACGGACACCGAACGCGGCACCTTTTTCGAGATAACTGATCCCCTCGCTGTTGCGCGATCGAGTCAGATCATCAATGGACAGTGATCCGACCCAGCTTTGACTGCCGAGCATGGCCGTACCGAAGGTCGTTCCTTCCTCTTCCGCAAATATGATCAGCTCCAGATCGAGTCCACACCGCAGGAGTTCAAGCGCGCACACGACACCGGTGACACCGTCGAATTTTCCTCCAGACGGAACAGAATCGAGGTGAGAGCCGCATAACCACACAGGAGTATCCCATGCGCAGAAACGCTGTCGTATGTGCACGTTTCCATGAGCGTCAATACGGGTCGTGCAGCCAGTGCGTTCGGCTTCTTCAATTACGTAGTCGCGCGCGCGAACCCACGACGGAGAAAAGGTTGGACGGCCGTAGCCAATGGCAGGGTCGGTTTCCGAGAAACCGGCGATTGTTTCTATGTCCTGGTGAATCCGTTGTGACTGAATTTCGGCTGTCTGTTTCATGAGTCGTTTGAATCCTCGTCGAACAGGTGACACGCGACGCTGTGCCCGGCCGCATTGGTGCTGGTTTTTGGCCCTTCGGTATGACACCGTGGCATTACGTGGGGACAGCGCGTATGAAACGGACACCCTGCGGGCGGATTCGTCGGAGACGGCACTTCGCCGGTCAGCACGATTCGCGCAGACGCGTCGCCCGGGCGGTGTTTCGGGATCGCCGAAAGCAACGCACGGCTGTATGGGTGTTTCGGGTTGCGGTAAAACTCGTCTACCGGCGCCTGCTCGACAAGCTTTCCGAGATACATGACGCCAATGCGGTCAGCCATGTGCCGGACGACCGCGAGATCGTGTGATATGAGCACGTAGGCGAGTCCGAATTCCTCCTGCAGGTCGCAGAGCAGGTTCATGATTTGCGACTGTATGCTGACATCGAGCGCACTCACCGGTTCGTCGGCAACAACCAGTTTTGGCGACGTCGCGAGTGCGCGCGCAATAACGACTCGCTGTCGCTGACCACCCGAGAAGGCGTGCGGGTAGCGGTCCGCGTACCGCCGATCAAGACCGCAGCGGTCAAGGAGCTTCACTGCACGGTCCCTCGCCTCGCTCCGGGATGCCATGCGGTGTACAATCAGTGGCTCAGCGACGATCTGTGCGACGGTCATGCGCGGATTAAGCGAGCTGTACGGGTCCTGAAACACCATCTGCATATCTCTGCGAAGCGCGCGGAGCGCACGTCCGGTGCATGCGGTAACCTCGGTGCCGCGAAACCGTACGCTGCCAGCGGTTGGCTCTATGAGTCGCAGAACCGAGCGGGCAGTCGTTGACTTGCCGCAGCCTGACTCACCGACGAGCGCGTAGGTCTCCCCGGCGGAAACCGAAAAGCTGATATTGTCGACCGCACGAATCACGGCCTTCCCGCGACCGGCTTCGCTCGCGCGAGCCGGAAAGTGCGTAACGAGGTTCTCGACCGAAAGCATTGGATCATGCATGCGGGTGAGCTCCTTCGGTTGAATCTGTCTCGTGAAGCCAGCACCGGGCTTCCCGACGAGGCGCAAACCGATGGACAGGTGGCATTGAGTGTCGGCATATGTCCATGGCTGCAGGACAGCGGGTGTGAAAAGGGCATCCCGAGGGACGTTCAGTGAGGCCTGGAACCTGCCCGGCTATCGATGGGAGTGGCCGTACCCGTGCGTCAGTCACCATGGGCCGCGAGCGTATCAGCGCCTGCGAGTAGGGGTGCTGCGGGTTATCGAAAAACTCCGTCACAGGCGAGCGCTCTACGACCTGCCCTGCGTACATGACTGCAACACTGTCGCAGATCTCCGCAACGACGCCGAGGTCGTGTGTAATAAAAAGAATGGATGTCCCGTAGCGGTCTTTCAGATCCCGCATGAGCTGGAGTATCTGCGCCTGCACGGTGACGTCGAGTGCGGTTGTTGGTTCATCTGCGATCAGCAGCTTCGGTTTACACGACAGCGCCATTGCGATCATGACTCGCTGGCACATGCCTCCGCTGAGTTTGCCGGGGAACTCGTCAAGAATCTCCCGAGGTCGGCCTATGCCGACATCTGAAAGGAGTGTTTCCGCCTGGTCGCGGGCCTCCTTTCTGCCGACGCGTCGATGCTGCCGGATGGTCTCTACAAGCTGGTTGCCCACCGTATACAGTGGATCAAGCGCGACCCCCGGTTCCTGGAAAATCATGGCGATTTCGTTCCCGCGTATGCGCCGCATGTCCGAAGGATTCAGGCCCAGCAGGTTCCGGCCCTCGAGCCGGATGCTGCCGCCTGCAATCGCGCCCGCTGCGGCAAGGAGCTGCATGACGCTGAGGCTCAGCTGTGTCTTGCCGCTTCCCGACTCTCCTATGACGCCGAGCACTTCGTTCGTTCGTATGTCCAGGCTCGCCTCACGTACAGCCGTGAGCGGGCCGTGCTCGGTTTCGAAGACCGTCGTCAGGTCCTGGATTTCAAGGAGTATGTCGGAATCTGTGTCGACTTTATCGGGTTTCGATGCCATGGCGGTTGGGTACCTCGACGTTTTTGGCTGGCCGTTTTCGTTTCTTGCGACCTGAGAGGTGATTAATCTGCGGGTCAAAATAGTCCCGGAGGAAGTCACCGATAATATTCACCGACAGGACGATAAGCATGAGTGTGATACCCGGAAACGCAACAATCCACCATGCGGCGAAGAAGGTATCCTGCGCTCCGCTGAGTATCCCGCCCAGTGTCGGCGTCGGTGGCGGAATGCCGAGCCCGAGGAAACTGAGCGTCGCTTCTGCGATAATCATTTGCCCGAAGGTCAGGGTGATGGTTACAAGCACAATTCCTGTAATCTGCGGTGCAATATGCAGAAACAGAATGCGCAGGTGTGAGCA
>SKXQ01000082.1 GCA_007128315.1 Spirochaetaceae bacterium
GCGGGTCTTGATGTCAAACGTATCGTCAACGAGCCTACAGCGGCTGCACTGGCATACGGTTTCGGCAAGGACAAGGGTGATGAACGAATTGCTGTCTACGATCTCGGCGGTGGAACCTTCGATATAAGCATCCTCGAGCTTGGGGACGGTGTATTCGAGGTCAAAAGCACGAACGGCGATACACATCTCGGGGGAGATAACTTCGATCAGCGTATTATCGACTGGCTCGTTGAAGGCTTCAGGAATGATTACGGTATCGATCTGTCGAAAGACCGTATGGCACTTCAACGCCTGAAAGAAGGAGCGGAGAAGGCAAAGAAAGAGCTGTCGACGACGCAGAGCACAGAGATCAATCTGCCCTTTATTACGGCTGACAGTTCCGGTCCGAAGCATCTGCAGTATACCCTTGAGCGTGCCAGGTTCGAGCATATGGTTGCCGACCTCGTTGAGCGAACCAAACAGCCGTGCCTTAACGCACTCAAGGATGCCGGAGTCAAGGCTCAGGATGTCGACGCGGTAATTCTTGTCGGCGGGTCTACACGAATGCCGGCCGTGCAGAAACTCGTTAAAGACCTCTTTGGTCGTGACCCGAACAAGGGTGTGAACCCGGATGAAGTCGTTGCCTCAGGTGCGGCAATACAGGGCGGAATTCTTGGAGGAGACGTCAAAGACGTGCTGCTCCTGGACGTCACCCCGCTCTCGCTCGGTATCGAGACGCTCGGCGGAGTCTTCACCAAGCTGATCGATCGAAATACCACTATACCAACCCGTAAAAGCCAGATCTTCTCAACGGCGGCGGACAATCAGACGGCTGTCAGCATACATGTGCTTCAGGGCGAACGCGAAATGGCTAACCAGAATCGTACCCTGGGTCGATTCGACCTGGTGGGAATACCGCCAGCGCCGCGGGGGGTTCCTCAGGTCGAAGTCAGCTTCGACATCGACGCGAATGGTATTGTCCATGTGTCGGCCAAGGACCTTGGTACCGGGAAGGAACAGAAGATTCGCATTGAGTCGAGTTCTGGTCTATCCGAAGACGAAATTAATCGCATGGTAAAAGACGCCGAGTCACATGCTGAAGATGACAGGAAAGCCAAAGAAGCAGCCGAAGCCCGTAACGAAGCCGACTCACTCGTTTACTCCACAGAAAAAAGTCTTTCGGATTACGGGGACAAAGTCAGCGACGAGGACCGGCAGAAAATCAACGGTGCGATTTCCGAGCTGAAGTCGGCACTCGACTCAGGTGACGCCGAGCAGATCAAACAGAAGACCGAAGTCCTGAAAGAAGCTTCATACAAGCTTGCAGAAGAAGTGTACAAAGCCTCGTCGGAGAACGCAGATGGCGCATCTACAGAGGGTGGCGAGCAGGCAGGAGCATCGGAACAGGAAACAGGCACGGATAATTCGGAAACCGTGGAAGATGTTGACTACGAGGTAGTTGACGAAGACGATAACAAGTAAGCATCGACGGGCAGGATTTTTTTGGTGGCAAAAACCGATTATTACGAAGTCCTTGGCGTGGCAAAAAACGCGACCAGGGACGATATAAAGAAAGCGTATCGAAAGGTCGCAGTGAAGTACCACCCGGACAGGAATCCGGGTGACTCCAGCGCTGAGGATATGTTCAAAGCTGCTGCCGAAGCCTATGAAGTCTTATCGGACGATCAGAAGCGCCAGGCCTACGACCAGTTCGGGTTTGCCGGAGTGGATGGGATGTCCGGTAATGGCGGCGGGGGGTTTTCCAGCGCATACCGCGATTTCGAGGACATTTTCGGCGATTTCTCCGGGATTTTCGACAGCTTTTTCGGTGGCGGACGTCGCGGCGGAAGGGGCAGATCAGGACCCCGGCGTGGTTCGGATATCAAGGTCGAGCTTGAAGTTTCCTTCAAAGACGCCGCGTTCGGCTGCGTAAAAGAGATCACGTATCCCAGGACTGTCCACTGCAGTTCATGCTCGGGCACAGGATCCCAGGGAGATGGGACCCGCCGAACCTGCCCGACCTGCGGTGGCGTCGGACAGGTGCGACGCAGTCAGGGCTTTTTCTCGGTCGCAACGGTATGCCCCGACTGTCAGGGCGAGGGGCAGATCGTGGAGAATCCCTGCCGCAGCTGTGGTGGTGCCGGGGTTGAGCAGCGTCGTTCCACTGTGAAAGTCACCATCCCTGCCGGAATAGATACCGGAAAGAGGTTAAGCGTGCCCGGGCAGGGTGAGGCGGGACCAAACGGTGCTCAGGCGGGGGACCTGTACGTCTTTCTGCGCGTGGCACCTCACGAGTACTTTGAGCGTGACGGAGACGATCTGTACTGCCTGATTCCCGTGAGCTTTACCCAGGCTGCCCTCGGCGCCGACGTGTTTATACCGTCGCTCGACGGCGAGCGGATTACGGCTAAAGTTCCCTCCGGTTCGCAGAATGGCGATGTTATCCGGGTGAAAGGCTGGGGCGTGCCGCGCCTGAACCACTCGTCGAAACGCGGCGATCTCTACGTGAAGCTGCGGGTCATGGTTCCTGAGAGAGTTCACGGCAAGGTTAAGCATCTCCTGAAAGAACTGGCTGAGGTTGAAGCGGCGAGTAGCGAGCCGGATCCGGTTCCACTGTCGAGCCTGCGATAGGTTTACGTTTCGAGTCTGCGATTAACCCACCAAACAAGCTTTCTTTCCGGTCCCGAGGCCTCATTACCAGCATGGTTTCGGCCGATTCATACCATATGCATGCTTTTCACTCACTGACTGTCCGTATAATCTGCGCAGCCATAGTATTCGTTGCTCTTACTGCATCCTTCCCCTTCGAACGTGCACCGAGGGCGACCACCTTCGACCCCGAGGACTTTACCTCCGAGTGGGATCTGCTCGACACCAACGACGACGGACAGATTGACTACGCGGTCATTTCGGACAACGACGGTCTGTTGATGCGGGCCGCAATGGATTACTCCGGCGACGGACGGTTTGATAACTTCTACGCATATCACGACGGGCAGCTCGTGCTGCACGAAATCGACTCCAATTCCGACGGAGCGATTGATCTGCGGGTGTTCGTTATCGAAGGCAATCAGATTGCCGGGTTCGAGCAGGACACGAATCACGACGGGCACATGGATCTGGTAGAGTTTTTCTACGAAGAGGTTTCACAACGGCGATGACCGGCGACTGGGTTCACGGAGTACACGGCATACGTGGCATGCTCGACGCCGGAATAATTGGTGTTCTCCTTGTTGAGAAGGGACAGGACCGTGCACGTGCGCTGATCCGCGCATCAGGAACCGGCGTGACCGTCGAGCAGGTTTCACGTGCAGAGCTTCGACGAAGGACAGACAACGCGGGGGCCAGAATTGCGGCATTTCGCGCCGGAAATGAACCTCAAGCAGCGCGGGTGGCAAAAAGCACCCGGAGCAGCGACCGGATTGATCGGCCGGATCGTGTCATTGACGTTGCTGCTCTCAGGCCCGTGACTTCGAGAGAAACCGTATTTGCGCTCGACCAGGTTACCGATCCTCATAACCTGGGCGCGATTATCCGGACCGCAAACCGTTTTGGTGTGCGTGCGGTGGTGTATCCGAAACGAGGCAGTGCGACTGACAGTGAGGTGGTTCGGCGTGCGAGTGCCGGCACGAGCGAACACCAGCTGCACGGCACCGTTGTTAATCTTGCACGGACACTTCGGGAGCTTCGGGACATTGGATACTGGATCTACGCGGCAGAGGCAAGGGGCGAGGCCCTCCCGGAAGCTGTCATAGGCTTCCCGGCGGTCATTGTCTTTGGGAGTGAGGGCGAGGGTATACGGCCGAATGTTCGGGAAAGTTGTGATGCGTCGCTTGCAATTCCCGGGGGCGGTTTTGCCGATAGTCTGAACGTCTCGGTTGCCGCCGGAATCTTCGCCTACGAGTTGAGCCGTCAGCTGCGGCTTGCACCGTAAGGGTGTGAACGGGTCCTGTTGGAGGGGCGGATTACTCTCCGAAGACCCGGGAACCGATATCGCCGCGGAACCAGGCTCCTTCGAAATCAACTGCTTCAGCAACCTGATAGGCGGCGGCGCGTGCTTCGATGATGTTCCGGCCTCGTGCTACACAGGTCATGCAACGTCCCCCGTCAGTCAGAAGGTGGTTGTCGCCGTCCGTCCGTGTGCCACCGTGAAACAAAAGTTGCTCGATTGTGTCGGGTGTGACAGGATGCGCCTCTGTTTCGTGTATCTGAATGGGATACCCGGTCCTATGATCGATGGGATAGCCGGCAGACGCTACCACCACACCGACCGAGACGCGGTCGTCGATTTCAAGGAATGCGTCTCGGATGCGACCGTTTATCATTGCATCACACAAGTCGAGGATGTCCGCTCTGATCAACGGCAGGAGTACCTGCGTTTCAGGATCCCCGAAGCGAACGTTATACTCAAGAACTTTCGGACCGTCGTCGGTAATCATAAGGCCAATGTAGAGTACACCGGTGTATCGGAGCTCATCCGAGTCAAGGCCACGGATACTTGGCTGTACGATGGTCTCTTCGATGGTCGCAAGCATGTCGTCCGGAAGCCACGGAACGGGGCAAACTGCTCCCATGCCACCGGTGTTCGGGCCGGTTGAGCGTTCGCCGGCCTTCTTGTAATCCGCGCAGGCGGGGAGAACCCGATATCCATTCCGGTCAAGCAACACAAAGACTGATACCTCGTATCCAGTGAGAAAGTCTTCGATGACAACAGATCCGCTGCGCAGAGCGTGGAGTCCAAACTCCCGCGCCTCGTCCAGGGTTCTAGCCTCCAGGACCCCTTTCCCGGCGGCGAGACCATCCATTTTGAGAACCGTCGGGAGTGACCGTCTCGCAAGCTCCCGGTCAAGCTCCTGCCCGGAATGAACCGTGCAGGCCCGAGCAGTAGGGATATGGTGCCTTTCCATGAACTGTTTCGAGAAGGTCTTACTGCTCTCAAGACGTGCCGCCGCAGATCCTGGACCGATTACCGGGATTCCGGCTTCTCTCAGCGCATCTGAAACTCCGGCTGCGAGAGGAGCCTCCGGGCCGACGAGTGCAAGATTAATGCGATACTTCCGACAGCATTCTACAACCGCCGCAGGATCGAGCACGTCGATGTCCGGAAGATTCGTTCCAAGTTGTCCTGTTCCTGGATTACCGGGGGCGATATAGAGGCCGCTTAAACGATTACTGCGAGATATCTTCCAGGCTATCGCGTGTTCACGACCGCCTGAGCCAATCAATAGTACTTTCACGTGTGTGTATCCTCCAGTCTGTAGCAGTCGGGCAGCGATTCGCGCAGACGTAGCGCGTTCAGTGTCGCACCGGGCCACTGACCATTGTCTATATACTCAGCGACCTGCTCAACCACCTCCGGGTAGAGTATGTGCTCGAGGCGATGGATCTGCTTCTCGAAGTCACCGATCGATTCAATAGTCGACCGGTCGAAGGATGCCTGTGCGATAACAGGTCCCGTATCCATGCCTGCATCGACCAGGTGTACGGTGATTCCTGCCCTGGCGGCACCCGACTGGAAACTTCGCTCGATCGCGTGCATACCAGGAAACGCAGGCAACAGCGAAGGATGTATGTTCAGAATGCGGCCTGTGTAGGTATCTACAAGCTCTGCACCGAGCAGTCGCATGTAGCCGGCGAGAACAAGAAGATCGACCTTCTGTTCTGCGAGAACAGAACGGATTCTGTGCTCGGCGTGCTCCCGGCCCGAACGGTACGACACGATAAAGCCAGGCAGGCCGGAGGTTGCTGCCAGTTGATGTATCCCGCTGGATGATCTGTCACTGATCGTGCATACGATCTCGCCGGAGCGGGTGGCGGTGTCCGATACGGCGCATCCCGGGGTAGGAGCCGCCCGCAGATATCCGAAGTGTTCGAGTATGCGTTGTGCGTTACTCGCAGTCCCACTGGCAAAAAGGGCGATACGAGTCATATCAGCCCGTTGATGCGCTACGAAGCACGCCGATCTGCCTCAGCCCGATTCCCTGACCGTCAGCACTCGCGTATGAGTGTGCGTGTTCAAGGAATCTGTCCGCGCCGGACTCGCTTACGACAATTGCAACACCAATACCCATGTTAAACACGGTTCGCATCTCCGAGGGCTCGACCGAGCCGTACTCCGCTATGTGCCCGAATATCTCGGGTACCGGCCAGTCCCAGCTCAGCTCCAGCGAAAGACGGTCAGGGATTACCCGCGCTACGTTTCCCGCCAGACCACCACCGGTAATATGGGCGGCCGCCGCAACGGCAGGGTGTTGAGCAAGGTGCATGAGCTCCCGTACATAGATTCTTGTTGGTTCAAGAAGGCTTGCGAAAAGGGGTTCCGGTGCGTGTTCCAGCGCTTTGCGAGCCAGACTCAGCCCGTTCGAGTGCACTCCGTTCGACGCTATACCGAAAACGGGGTCGCCATCGTTCAGGCGATCGGTTCGTGGCAGCATTCGAGCCTTTGATACTACCCCTGTGCAGAAGCCTGCGAGGTCAAACGAACCAGCGACGTATACATCGGGCATTTCGGCTGTTTCTCCGCCCGAAAGGCTGCAATCGGCCAGCTCACAGCCCCGCACAATACCTTCGATTATGTCTTCAAGCGGGGTCGCGGTCAGCTTTCCGCAGGCAATATAGTCGAGAAACTGCAGAGGTTGAGCCCCGCATACCGCAAGATCGTTCACACACATGGCGACCAGATCAATGCCGATGGTTCTGAAGAGCCCGAGTCGTTCAGCGACGAGAAGCTTGGTACCTACGCCGTCAGTGGTGGACAGCAGGACCGGATCCGGGATGCCGGTCAGATCCAGCTCCAGGCCGCCGGCAAAGCCGCCTATGCCGCCCGACAAAGCCGGTGAACGTAAGGAGGCTATATAGCGGGAGAACCTGTCACCGGCCTCTATGTCTACTCCTGCGGAGGTGTAATCCATGCTCACTGCTCCATTTCGAGAATTTCGTTATCACGAGGTTGTTTCCTGCGTTCATCCTCGGTCAGAGGTACCGCGAGGGGGTATGCTCCGCTGAAACACGCGTAGCAGAAGTCTTTCGGTGTTGCGAGGACGGTCTTCAGATGGGTGATGTCCAGGAAGCGGACGCTATCCGCGCCTATGTACGCTGCAATCTCATCCGGTGATTTTTTGTTGGAAATGAGTTCGTCGCGGGTAGGGATATCTATGCCGAAAAAACATGGCCATCGCAGTTCCGGTGCGCAAAGGCGCAGATGCACCTCTCTGGCGCCGGCTCGTTTCAGGAGTTTGACCAGACTACGCGCGGTTGTACCCCGCACCAGTGAATCATCGATCAGCATGACGGACTTGCCGGCGATAACGTCGGTCACGGGGTGGAGTTTCATGCGTACCGCCAGTTCCCGCTCCGCGGTAGTCGGCATAATGAATGATCGACCGGCGTAGTGATTTCGGGTCAGTCCGAAATCAAAAGGTATGCCTGACGCCTCAGCGTAACCAAGTGCCGCAGTAGTCCCGCTGTCGGGCACCGGGACGACGATGTCACCACTACTTCCATCCAGCCTGTCTTCTTCCGCCAGAGCCCGTCCCATGTTCTTACGGGCAGTGTAGACTCCGGTTCCGAAAACTCGAGAGTCCGGGCGGGCGAAATATATCAGCTCGAATACGCATTGAGCGCGCTTTCGACCGACAGATTTTATTCGGCGGTTCTGCTCGCCGTCGGGACCGAGTACAAGAATGTCACCGGGTTCAAGCTCGCGCTGTTCGGTACAACCCAGCACATCAAGCGCGCACGACTCGCTCGCCACGATGGTCATTCCGTCGTGGTACCCGACAAACAGCGGCCGAAAACCGTTTGGATCTCGAACGGCAAAGAGCCTGTCGTCGTGCATTAACACCATCGTGTAGGCGCCTTCCAGGGCCTCGAGAACGTCTTCCAGCGCGGTGTCAAAGGAGTCGCGACGTGAGCGCGAGAGCATGTGTAGAATCAGCTCCGTGTCGGAACTCGTCTGAAAAATCGCGCCTTCGTGCACCAGACGTTCGCGCAGTTGCAGGGCATTCGATATGTTTCCGTTGTGTGCAACAGCGACTTCGCCCTTGTTGCACTGCACGACCAGTGGCTGGGCGTTTTCCAGCTTGTTCCCGCCGTGCGTGGAGTAGCGCACGTGTCCGATGCCAACCGTACTTTCGCGATGACCGGAAAGGTAGCGCGACAGAACCGTCGAGACCATTCCGAGATCCTTGTACGCGACCGTCCTGCCGTCTTTTCTGTATGCGATTCCCGCGCTCTCCTGTCCGCGATGTTGGAGTGAGAACAGGGGGAAGAACAGATGTTGAGGTATATTAGCGGGGACGGGCGAATAGATGCCTGCGACCCCGCAAAAGTGTTTTAATGTGTCTGAGGAGCTGCCCACGATACGGTGCTTATAGCACCACAGTCTGCAAGGGTCAACCGTCGATGCCGAATACGCGGAGGCTGTTTGCATAGATCGCTTCTGCGATCTGCTCCAGTGGTTCCTCTCTGAGTTCTGCGATGAACTCTACAGTGTCCCGAAGATACGAGGGCTTGTTCCGTTTCCCCCGGTGAGCACTCGGCACCATGAACGGACTTTCGGTCTCGACAAGCATTCTCTCAAGCGGCATGTTCACCGCTGTTTCGTGGAGGTTCCGGGCGTTCCGATACGTAACATTTCCGGCAAATGAAATATACAGGTCAAGTTCAAGCGCCTGTTGAGCGTACTTCCAGTCCTCACTGTAGCAGTGAAGTATACCACCTTTCGGAGGCAGCTTTTCCTGCAGAATCTCGAGAACGTCCGATCCCGCCTCGCGATTGTGAATCACCACCGGATACCCGAGTCGCGATGCGATTTCGAGTTGGCGAATAAACAGTTCAATCTGGCTGTCCTTGTCACCGAACTTCCGGTAATAGTCCAGACCGATCTCCCCGATCGCGACAACGCGCGGCAGCGAAACGCCTTCTTCAATCTTCTGCTCCCAGTCACGACCGGGATTTGTGACCTCGGACGGGGATACTCCCACGCTGTGAAACACGTTGTCGGCGGTACTGAGATTCTCGTGGATCTGAAAGAAATCGTGCAGGTTGTTGCAGATACTGAGTATACCCGTAACACCTTCCTGTTTGGCCTCTTTTACGATAATAAGCTGTTCGATCGGATCTTCATGAATCAACCCGATATGGGCGTGAGTATCAAAAAATTTCATATTTTTTCCGTCGCTTCGTCTGCTGAATATACCCGCAGTTGTTCGCCCTGACGACTAACTGACTAGGTTCGATTTTTTTCGTGCCGGGACGCCTATTGCCACCAACATACCGCTTTGCTTGTTGGGCGTCAACAGACCTGCAGCCGTCATGCGAGCTTTGACATCGTCAACAGCGGCGTGATAGCGTTTCAGAGCGATGTCCGGAACGGATTACAGATGAGCAGAAAAGAACCCCGACACCCACGTATTCAGAAGCGACGCTACGCCTCGGAACGAGAAGGAAAGGGACGTTTCACCGTCATGGTGATTCCACACTCGGAAAAACGAATCATCAACCTTCGGGTGACTGCTCTGGTGTTCGTTGTGCTCGGTATCATGGTCTTCGGTGTCGCGAGCCTCTTCTTCTATGTCGCGACGGTGTACAGCGATCGCGGACGTGAAGTGGCTGAGCAGAGCACACGACTCGAGCAGAATTACGAGGGGCTGCAGCAGGTCCGGGAGCAGATAACCGGACTCCGCGGCGGCGCCGGCGAGTTTCAGGCGGCAATTCAACGAGCCATGCAGTACACGGGTACTGAACCATCTGGCGGTACCGCAGGCCCGGAGGTGGAGGGAAGCGGAGATTTTCTTGAGTTCGAATGGTTGCGTGAGGCTTCCGACGCCGATTTACCCGACAGTCTCTTTCTCTCTGCGGTCTCTGAAATGCTCGACTCATATACCGAGCCGCTCTTACAGCTGTCGCAGCTGTTTCAGGAAGAGCGCGAATTTCTCATGAATCTCCCCGTACTCTGGCCAGTCGATTCGCGCGCCGGACAGGTGCGCCGACAGTGGGGGCCGGGAGAAGACCCTATTCGCGGGGAGTTCGAAATGAGTCAGGGCGTGCATATCTGGGATGTGCCTGGCTCTCCCGTTGTCGCGAGCGCCAACGGTAAGATCACACGCGTTGATTTCGATCCAAATGGCTATGGATGGCATGTGGACATAGAGCATAGCTTCGGATTCAAGACCCGGTACGCGCACCTGCAGAGTATCCGGGTCCAGCCGGGAGATCAGGTCACACAGGGGCAGGTGCTGGGAACCCTGGGTTCAAGCGGGAACACAGTGGAGCCCCGATTGGGCTTCGAGGTCTGGCTTGGAACCGAGAACATTGATCCGAACGTCTTCCTCACTGTTCGACCCGCAGCGGGCACCGAGATCGTGCCGAACGGTCGACGATCATTGATCGATTAAGGATACTCAGTATGGCAATACGTCAGGCATCATTTGATTCACTGGTCAACTCTGTGGTTGGAGCCGGTACCCATTTTCGCGGCGATCTTGAACTCGCGGGTCTGCTTCGCATCGACGGTGATTATTCGGGAACGATCCGCACATCCGGAAAAGTAATCATCGGAAGCAGCGGCAGAGCCGATTGCACGATCGAGGCCTCGGTTGTGGTGATCGGAGGCATCTTTAAAGGGGAGATCTATTGCACCGCGAATGTGATTGTACTCGCCTCAGCGATTGTAATCGGTAATCTCTACAGTCCGCGTATGGTTGCCGAAGAGGGAACACTGATTCATGGTTCCTGTGTTGTGACCGGGATTGAGGCCTTTGAGAAACGTCGCCGCGAGCTGTCCGCTCAAGGTGCGGGCGACCGCTTTAACCGGACTCTGTTTCAGCCGATCGAAACCGGTAGTCTCACCGGAGAGAATCCCTTTGCGAATCAGCGAAAGAGTTCGACCAGCCCCGAGTCCTTTGACCCCGACGCCCGTCCCGTGTACTCCGAATCTGAGGGAACGGGTTGATCACCGGAGGTTTGCCGATGGACCGTATAGATGCAGGAAGTTATTTCGGTGCCGCGAGTGCTGCGGGTTCCGGGTCTGCTTCCACACGTAAGAAGAAATCGAAAGATCGCGCCGCGGGTGCTACAGCTTCGCAACCGGCTCCATTCGCGTCCGCGCTCGAGTCACTGTCGGCGGCGGAACACGAGTTTTCCAGCGCGGCCGTCGAGGCCAGCCTGGAGCAGGCAGAGAAGGTTCTCGACGATATTCAGAAGCTCGGAGACGACCTCAAGCGGGTCCCTTCGCGGGACAATCTCAGTCGGTATCGCTCCGCGATCAGCGAGTTCCTTTCCCTTGTCGTGGCGGGATCATTTCGCACCGAACAGCACGAGAGCGGCGGCCATGTCCTTAATCGCAAGCGATTCACCATCATTTCACAGATAAACACGTCCCTCGAACGTCTGGCTGTCGGCCTTCTTCAGACACAGGGGGAGCAGCTGTCCCTGCTTGCCCGGGTAGACGAGATACAGGGAATGCTGGTTGATCTGCTCGAGTAAGCGTCCGCGTATGAACGTGACAGACCCGCCGGGCAGGCCTTCTCACCCGGATCCCGGTTCGTCCTGATACTGAAGTCGGTACAGATTGTAATAAAGGCCTCGGTGTCCAATCAGTTCGTCGTGTGTGCCCTGTTCGACGAGCTGTCCATGACTGAGGACAAGAATCCGGTCGGCATGACGGATGGTCGAAAGCCGGTGTGCGATAACGAGGCTGGTTCGTCCTTCCATCAGCTTGAGCATAGCCTTCTGTATCAGCTGTTCGGTCTCGGTATCGATGTTGGCGGTTGCCTCGTCCATGATGATTATGCGTGGATCGTGGGCGAGAACCCGGGCGAAACTCAGAAGCTGTCGCTGGCCGGTTGAGATATTGGTCGCGCCTTCGTTGAGTACAGAATCAAAACCCTCGGGAAGCTGCGTAATGAACTTCTCCGCCTGTACGATGCGTGAAACATCCCGTATGCGGTCATCCGTGAAGTCAGCACCGAGCCGTATGTTCTCACTGACCGTCTCGTTAAAGAGAAAAACGTCCTGCTGAATGGGCTGCACCGTTGTTCTCAGCTGTGCCAGCGGCACCGATCGTATGTCTGTTCCATCGATTCGTATGCTGCCTTCCTGTATATCCCACATGCGGGTCAGAAGATTTGCGATTGTCGTCTTGCCCGCGCCGGTGTAGCCCACGACCGCTACCGTCTCACCTGCGGCGATGCGGAACGACAGGTTTCGTATAACGATTTCGCCTGGTTTGTACGCGAACACCACGTTGTCGAACACAACTTCTCCGCGGACGGGTTGGGGCATGGTCCCCGTTCCTGTATCCGCGATTTCATCCTTCTCATCGAGAATCTGGAACACACGTTCGCCACCGGCCATAGCCGACTGAAGAATCGTAAACTGCTCGGAGATACTCATTACCGGCTGGTAAAAAAGGCGAACATAGTTGATATACGCAATTACAATGCCGAGGCTGACGAGCCCACGGGAGAAGAAGGAAGCTCCGAAATAGATGATGACGGCGATGGAGACGTTGGAGAGGAGGTCCACAAGCGGTCTGAACGTTGCCATAACGTACATCTCGCCCAGGTTTGCCTTCATGAGTGCCTCGTTATCCTGTTCGAACCTTTCGGCTGCGCGGCGTTCAGTCACAAACATCTGTACGACGCCCATACCGGAAAGGTGCTCGTTCAGAAATGTGTTGACCCGACTGACCCAGACTCTGACATTCCGGAATGCTTCGCGCGCCCGGACTCTGAAAAACGCAAACGCCACGACAACCGGGGGTAGCGTCAGCAGAGTCACGGTTCCGAGACGGCGGCTCAAAATGAAAAGAGCGATAACGACGCCGATCATCCGTGCCATGTCGCGTATGAGGTTGCTCAGAACATTCTGAAAGAGCTCGTTGATCGTTTCGACATCGTTTGTTACGCGGGTGACCATTTTTCCGACGGGATTCCGGTTCAGATAGTCGAGACTCTGATGGGTTACGTGTTTGAAAAGCGCGAGCCGCATGTCTTTCATGATCCCCTGACCGGTCAGGGCGAGCAGATACACTTGCGTAAAACTCAGCGAAAGCACTGCAACGAGGACAATGAGGAAAAACAGCGCCATACGTGTGATGCCGTCGATGTCAGGCGCGCGAAGCAGTCGTCGGTCATCGGGCTCGATGAGGCCGAGATCGGATGATCGAATCGAAGCATGGTCTGCCGAGCGCGTGAAGAGCTCGTCGTGTTGAGTAACAATTCCTTGTACCCGGGCGTCGTTCAGACCGACGACAAAAAACTGCTCTTCCGAGAGGATGCCGGCATCGGTCAGACGTTCGCGTTCCAGTCCGGTGACGTCCACAAGGCGGCTGGTGTTCACGTAGATATGCCCGTCGATGCGAATATCCGCGTCATCGAGCCGAAGCGAATCGAGATCCGCGGACTCGGCACCAGTCTCGCTGATCCGCACGTAACTGCGCACGAGGTACTCGTCGACGGTGCGTTGTATCACGATGGGTATGCTCAGCTCGCCGGCGGTCGCGACGAGTAGCGCTGCCACCGCGATTATGGCCTTCCATTTATGCGGCGCCACGAACTGCAGCAGGCGTCTGAGCAGCGCGGGATTGAATCCCGAGATTACCTTTTCCTCTTCCATCATGATGTCTGATCTCCGGCCGATTCGAGGCGTTGCAGGGCGGCGATTTCCGCATAGAAGCCGTCTTCGTCTTCCAGCAGCTCCGTGTGCGTGCCGTGCTGTACGACGCGCCCGTGTTCGATAACCGCAATATGATCCGCTGTCTTCAGAGTTGATACCCGGTGACTGATGATAATGCTGGTTTTTCCCGCGCGCTCCCTGAGAAGCTGGTCAAGGATGCGCTCCTCCGTTTCGGTGTCAACGGCACTTAAAGCATCATCGAAGATGAGTATGCCATGATCGGTTGCAAGAGCCCGGGAAATGGATACCCGTTGCTTTTGTCCGCCGCTGAGGGTAATACCCCGCTCACCAACCTGTGTGTCCCAGCCCGCCGGGAAGTTTTCGATGTCCCGACTTATCGTCGACACATCGGCAACATGCAGGATACGCTCGTCATCCGAAACCGACATGCCGAAGCCGATGTTGTCGCGTATGGTCTGCGAAAAGAGGAAGTTATCCTGGGCGACGATGGCGAACTGCAGCCGAAGCCAGGACAGATCGTAGTCGTGTATGTCTCGCCCATCGAGGAAGATCGTTCCCCGTGGCGGATCGAGCAGGCGTGGCAGAAGCTTGATGAGGGTGCTTTTTCCGCTTCCCGTGCGCCCGAGTATTCCCAGTATGCTTCCCGCCGGTACCGTCAGATCTATGTTCCTGAGTGCATCATCTTCAGTGTCGCTGTACTGGTAGCTCAGGTTGCGTATCTCGATGCTCCCGTGGACCGGTGTCCGTATTCCGTTGACAGGACTGGTGATGTCGGGCTCTTCCTGCAGTATCTGATTGACGCGACTGAGGCTTGCACCTCCGCGCTGCAGCAGGTTTACCGTGAACCCCATACCCAGCATTGGCCAGATCATCATCTCGAGGTAGCTCAGTGTCTGAACGAAATCACCTGCGGAAATCTCTCCGACGACGACGGCGACACCACCGAAACGGAGCAACAACAGCGATGTTAGTCCCGACAGAAAGGTGACGAGGGGGAAAAACATTCCCCAGATCCGGATGAGTCGCATATTTCGCGTTTGATATTCGTCATTTGCATTGCGGAACCGGTTCGCAAAGTATTCTTCCTTCACGAAGCTCTTGATGACCCGTATGCCCGCCAACGATTCCTGTGCCTGTTCGCTCAGGGTCGAAAACCCTTCCTGCACGCTGCGAAAAAGCTGGCCGACCAGTTTCCCGAGAAAAAGGACGAGAAAGGTAATAAGTGGCAGCGGAAGAATGACGATGAGCGCCAGTGCAGGGTTCTGTATAAAGATGATGGTGAGAATTGCCGCGCTCATGAGAAGTCCGTCAGTCAACGCTACCAGAGCCATTCCACTCGCCATTCGTATCGCATTCATGTCATTCGTGGCTCGAGCCATGAGATCGCCGATACGCGTGCGATTGTAGAAGCTACCCGACAGAGATAACAGATGATTGAACAGCTTGTCCCGAAGCTCCTTCTCAATTCGTCTGCTCGCCCCGTGAATGTAATAGCGCCATCCGAACCGTCCGGCGGCTATAAGCACGGCGGTCAGGAGCAGCCAGCCCATGAGCTCGGCGACCGACGACAGATCGACTGCGCCTTCGGCGATCATATCGATTGCAATACGAATAAACTGAGGAATGAGAAGTTGTCCGCCGCTGGTGACGAGCAGCCAGAAGATACCAAATATGTACATTCTCCGGTATTTCCGGACAAAGGGGAGAAGTGTTCTGAATTCTTTAAGCATAGTCGATTGTGTCAGTCCCTGTTTACGTTCTTGGCAGCTGCAGCGAGTGCGGAACGTGTTCTGTCCCGGACGACTCGCTGCTGCGCCAGATTGCCACCTGCTTTCGCACCATCTCCTCGGCGGTCTTTAAAGCACCGCTCAGCTCATCGCGGCTGTTTGCCGGCGGAAGAACACCGATGATCCTGATCCGGTAGACCGCGCCCCGCATGTGTCTGATCAGCTGTCGAAGTTTCCCGAAGGTATAACCTCCGTCCACGGCTATGACCATGATCGGGAGTGGATACTCGTTATTGAGCATCCGGATAGCACCACTTCGAAACGTCATCACGTTGCCGTTCCGGGAACGTGTGCCTTCCGGAAACACGACCGGACTGACCGAATCAGTTCTCGCGAGCCGTCCAAGCCGTCGAAGTTCCGACATGCCTATATGCATGTTGTTCTTCCGTGGAACGAGCGCGTGACGACCCACCCGCAGTGCTGTCGAGACTCCGGGAAAACCCCACTTGAGCTCCTTTTTCGCGACGAATCGAAGCTTCAGCATTGGCAGCGCGGCACGGATTATCGCTATGTCGGCCAGGCTCTGGTGATTGCATACGACAAGGTACTGCTTTTCGTCGGGCGAAGCGATATCCGAGCTGAATTCGACGCCCAGCCCCGTGAAGAACCGGGCGAGCAGGAACAGCTGACGCGACATTCGTGCGATTCTCCTGTCTACCCATCGTGCAGACCAGTCGTGGCTGAAAAGCAGCCGGATTTTCATCTGAGCGTCCCAGTACACGAGCAATGCAAGGAGAACTATGATAAACAGTATTCCACCCACGTTTTTCCACTTCCTTGTTCAAGTTGATGTACACATCAGGTTCACACACTGTATATGCATGAGGATGAAAATGCAAAATGCCTTAAGCATTGACTTGAAAGAATTTATCTGGTAGCGTTCGCTTCCGCTTAACGAATACTCGCGTATTTGTCTGCAATTTTGGAGGATTAGAACCGTGGGAAAGAGTTCGGCGCAAAAGCGCCATGATCAGAGTGAAAAGCGTCGTATCCGCAACAAGGCTGTTCGCAGCAGGGTGCGTACGGGAATCAAGAACTTTCGCAGCGCCGTCGCGCAATCAGACACCGCTACGGCCGAGACGTCGTATCAGTCTGTAACCCGCCTTATGGATGCGGCCGTCTCAAAAGGTGTGTATCACCGTAATACCGTTGCACGGCTGAAATCGCGTCTCTATAAGCGTCTGAGCTCGATACAACAGTCATAATTCTGCCTGAGACCGACCTGCACAAACTGGTCTCAGCGTATTGTTGTGGTGCCCGGTGTGGTACGTGGGGATGCCCGGGAACAGGCCGCAACAGCAGTAGAAGTAATGAAACTGGGGGTATCGTGAGCAGCCGGAACGACAAACTGACGAAGGCCGAAATCGTTGAACGAATCGCCGAAACCTCTGAATGCAGCAAAAAGGATATTCAGTGCATCGTCGATGAGTTTTTTACGATCGTGAAAGATGCCCTCGTACAGGATCGAACCATCGAGTTCCGTGGTTTTGGAACCTTCGAAATCCGCACCCGAAAAGGGCGGGAGAAAGCCCGGAATCCGAAAACGGGTGAGACGGTTGCCGTGCGTAATCATGGGGTTGTTGTGTTCAGGCCGGGAAAAGAGCTGAAACAGGCTGCCTGGCCGCTCCGCGAATAGACTGTACGGGAGCAGCAAATGACAGCAGCACGTCGCGATACCGCATTGGGCTCAGCATCGAAGCCCTCGGGAAAAACCATCCTGACCGACCTTGGTGTACTTTCTCTTTCCGCCCTTGTTTTTACCGCAAGTTTTCCGAGCTTTCTCAGTGATTCAGGGTGGGGTCTGTTCGCCTACGTAGCCCTTGTCCCGGGTATACTGATCGCAAACCGGGTTTCGCTCAGGCACAGCTGGTGGTACGGCGCGTACTACGGTTTTGTGACCTATCTCCTGCATAATTACTGGCTGGGCAATTTCCACCCTCTCGCCATACTGATCGTGCCGCTGATCTATGCGGTCTACTATGCGCTTCTCTTTCCGCTGCTCGCGGTCATGCATCGGAGCTTTCCCCGTTTCGGTTATCTCGCGCAGGTAGTCGTATGGCTCGCCTATGAGTATCTGCGAACACTCGGGTTTCTTGGATATGCCTACGGGATACTCGGATACACGCAGTACCGGATACCTGCGTTTGTCCGCTTCTCCAGCATTACCGGCATCTGGGGTGTATCGTTCGTAGTCGTCCTCCCTTCAATGCTGATCGCCGCCGTACTGACCCGGTATGCGACAGGGTCTCCTTTCGCACTGTCAATTGACTTCGGGCGTCTGTACGGGGCCGCGAGACGCTATGCCGTCGACGCAGTCCTGTATGCCATCCTCGTTTCAGCCGTTCTGATCACGGGCGGTATCTTCCTTCGGACAGACTACAGCGAGTCGCGTATGTGGCGCGTTGCTCTTGTGCAGCAGGATGTCGATCCGCATCAGGGTGGAATTGCGGCGTATCGCGAGAGTCTTGACCGATCCATGCGCCAGAGCAATATGGCGCTTGCGACTGACCCGTCCATCGATGCGGTTATATGGTCGGAAACGAGCTTCGTCCCGCCCATCACCTATCATCTGCAGTTCAGACCGAATCCCGAGACGTTTCAGCTTGTTCGTCGTATACAGGATTACATGGCTGTGCAGACGGTACCGTTCATTATCGGTAACTCCGATGCGGTACGGGTTCGTGGTGAGGACGGGGTCGTCCGTCGCGTGGATTACAACGCCGCGGTGCTGTTTGAGCAAGGACGGATTGTCGAAACCTATCGAAAGATCCATCTTGTTCCGTTCACCGAACATTTTCCGTTTCAGCGGAGCCTTCCCTGGGTGTATAATATACTTCTTGAGTTTGACACTAACTTCTGGGGTGAAGGCAAGGCGTTCACGGTATTCGAGACATCCGATGGAGTTCGGTTCTCAACGCCGATCTGTTTTGAAGACACCTTCGGGTATCTGTCTCGTGAATTTGTGAGGGAAGGTGCTGATGTGCTCGTCAATCTGACGAATGATCGCTGGGCGGAGTCGGTTCCGGCAGCCATGCAGCACATGGCAATGGGGGTCTTCAGGTCCGGCGAAAACCGGCGCACGACCGTGCGCGGAACAAACGGTGGCATGACCGCAGTGATCAGCCCGAACGGTGTGATAACCGGGATGCTCGAACCTCTGACAGAGGGTCACCTCATAGCGGATGCACCGGTGTACAATGCGTCGACAACGATTTACACTCGCTTTGGTGACTGGGCTGCATATCTGTTTGTTTTTGCGGCGCTTATTCTGTCCGGTCTTGGTGTTGGCCGCATATTCAGGACAGGACGAGCCGAATAGACCTTACTCGCAGCTGGTGGAGAAACGTATGGATAAGCGCGAACGTATTCTGATAGTGGACGATGAGCAGATTAATCTCGAGTTTTTCGAGGTGATGTTGTCCAAACTTGGCTTCACCGTTGATACCGCGGTGGACGGTGAGGAGGCGCTTGACCGCGTGCTCGACCTGAAACCGGATCTGATTATACTCGACAACATCATGCCGGGAATGACCGGATGGGAAGTGACCAGGGCGTTAAAGCAGGCGCCCGAATACGAAGCGGTTCGAGACACGCCTGTTGTCATGTTTTCGGCCATGGATGATGTACAGGACAAGATTGAGGGATTCGAGCTCGGTGTCGAAGACTATATTACCAAGCCATTCAACTTCTCGGAAGTTCTCGCACGTATCAAGGCTGTGCTTCGTCATCGGGACATGTCGGAAGAGGTCCGGAAGCGTGAACACCGCCTCAAACTGGTGGAGAGTCTCAACGACGCGCTTCTAAAGTTCGCGGTGAGTGTCTCTGAACGACTATCGCTCATACATTCTCAGGCCGAAGCGGTCGATACCGAAGACGCCGATCGGGTACGAAGCTTTCTTGATGCGGTTCTCGCGGAGACGACCGGTACACAGGAAGAGCTGGTAGATCTACGGCGGAGAACGGACAATCTCAAGGAAGAGCAGGATACGATCAAGAATCTCGAAACGACTGTCGATCAGGTGGAGCAACGCTATCGTGGTCGATTTGACGGGATTTCGTCGAAAAGCTCCAGTAGTGAGAGTACGGTATGATCACGGAAACGAAACAGAAGGTCCTTGAGCTCTTTCATGAGGGCAGGAACCACTATAAGCTGATGGAGTTTGACAAGGCGATCAAGTGCTTTGATGACGCGCTCGAGCTTGACCCGGAGGACGGGCCCTCACAGGTCTATCTTGAACGATGCCGCCATTATCTCGAGACTCCTCCCGAACCTGACTGGGACGGGGTATTCGTCATGCAAACCAAGTAAACAGGGGTCATCTGAAATGGCACGGAGTACGCAGAACAAAGTACCGAAGACTTCAACGCGTCTTGGAGTCAGTACGCAGCTGTCGGGGAAACTGCGTTTCAAGGATTCATTGAGAGTCAGTGGTAGTTTCGAAGGTGAGATCGATTCCGAGGGGTTTCTCTACGTCGATGCGGGCGCGGTGGTAAAAGCCGATATTCGGGCCCGATCGGTTGTTCTCGGAGGTACGGTACGAGGCAACGTGCACGCATCCGAACGCCTGGAGCTGCTTCCCTCGGCCCGTATGTACGGTAACGTCCGGGCTGCACGGGTCCGGATTGGCGAAGGGGTCGTGTTCGAAGGGCAGTGCGAGATGATACGGAACGCGTCGACGGTCGATGTGTTTGCGGTTCCGGCAAACCAGCTGAGAAAAAGCGTTCAGGACATTTACGAGTCAGAACTATAGTCGGATGCGCTTGTCTGCGACTGTGTTTCCTCGCGGTTGACAGCCGCATGGTGAGCGACTATAGTCAGATACCGATCTGGATGCGCGGAATCTCGATACGGAAATCCCAGCAATCCAGATAATTCAGTTCAAGTTGAAACTGTCGTGTGCATCTCACTGGTGACCTGTGCACGACGCAAGCGTACAAACACATACTGTGTATTACCCAAAACCTGACAAAAGAACGTACAGTAAACCAGAAGCTAATTCACAGCGCTCATTGTGGCAGCCTGCCGCGAGCAGGCAAACCACCGCGGAGATTTTTTCATGGCAATAATTCGAAAGAAACGGTCCCAGGATTCCTCGGAAGCCGGATCCGGCGATACACAACTGGAGTTCGGCTCAACGGAGAAGGCACAGCAGGCCGAAACCCCGGATACCAGTGGGGACGTGCGAGCCGCATCGGCTCAATCGACCGATAGTGACGCGGATGGACCACAGGGCAGCGAATCTGCTCCAAAGAAGAGAAAAGCGAAGGCTTCGACTCCTTCGAACACCGGGGCCGACACCGACACGGGTACCGAACGGTCATCTTCGAACAATGATACGTCCGAGAAAGCGTCCGATGCTTCCTCCGGAAACGACCGGCATTCGGGAAACAACAGCTCGTCGAACTCGAGTTCAAACTCACACTCGGACGACTCGAGTAACGGATCGCGTCGCTCTGGTAAGCGCAGCAACAACAAGAGACGATCCGGCCGGAGCAGTAATGACGGGGGGAGATCCAATCAGCGAAGTCCCCGCGGAGGGAACGAGGACAAAGGGCGCAGCGAAAGCACGCTTGCTTCCGCAGGCGATTATCGGGCGCTCGCCGGCAGTGAAACGAACGACGGAAAAGCACTTTCGATTAACGACCTGATCTGGATGAATCTGCGAGATCTTCGGGAGTTTGGTACAACCTTCGGTATGGCCCACGACGATCTCGTGGCAATGAAGAAACAGGAAGTAATTTTCGACATCCTGAAGGCACATACCGAGCGGAACGGGACTATATATGCTTACGGTTCACTGGAAATCCTTCCCGATGGTTACGGCTTCCTGCGCAGTCCCCAGAACTCGTATCTTTCGGGGCCTGATGACATTTACATTTCTCCTTCGCAGATCCGGCTTTTTAATCTCAAGACGGGTGATACGGTCTACGGTCAGATTCGTCCGCCGAAAGAAGGAGAGCGATTCTTCGCGATGCTCCGGGTGGAAACCGTTAACTTCGATGCGCCATCCGTTGCTCAGAACCGGATTCCGTTTGATAACCTTACACCCCTGTATCCTGATCAGCGCCTGAACATGGAGACTGACAGCCAGGATCCGGCGACTCGAATGATCAACCTCTTCTGTCCCATCGGAAAAGGTCAGCGCGGACTCATCGTCAGTCCTCCTCGGACAGGCAAAACGGTTCTGCTTCAGAAAATTGCAAACTCAATTACCTACAATCATCCTGAAGTCTACATGATTGTCCTGCTTATTGATGAGCGTCCGGAAGAAGTCACAGATATGCAGCGTAACGTAGACGCGGAGGTCATTGCGTCAACCTTTGATGAACAGGCGACCCGTCATGTACAGGTTGCCGAGATGGTCCTGGAAAAAGCACGACGCCTTGTAGAGCACGGCAAGGACGTAGTCATCCTTCTTGACTCTATTACGCGTCTTGCGCGTGCGTACAACCAGACCGTTCCCACGAGTGGAAAGATACTGTCAGGTGGTGTGGACTCCAACGCGCTGCACCGACCGAAGCGTTTCTTCGGTGCTGCCCGTAATATCGAGGACGGCGGAAGTCTCACCGTCGTTGCGACAGCCCTGATTGAGACGGGAAGTCGAATGGACGAGGTCATATTCGAAGAGTTCAAGGGCACCGGTAATATGGAAATCAACCTTGATCGCAGGCTTTCAGACCGCCGGCTGTTCCCTGCCATCAATATTAAGCGCTCCGGCACGCGCCGCGAGGACCTTCTCCTCACGGAGGAGGAACTCAACAAAATGTGGGTACTCCGGAAGGTAATCAATCCCATGGATGATGTTGAAGTCATCGAGCTCCTTATTGACAGAATGCGTAAGACCAAGAACAATGAAGCCTTCCTGAGATCTATGAACACTTCGTCGGTATCCGAGTAGGGCGGAAACCGGATAGATTCGCTGAGGCGTTTCGGCTGCGATACGCGTTGGCGCTTTGGTCAGGCAGGAAAAGGAGATCACGTTTTTATGAAGAAGGATATACACCCAAATTATCGTCCCGTGGTATTCAAGGACAGTGCATCGGGAACGACGTTTCTTACGCGGTCTACCGTTGAAACGTCAGCGACCATTGTGTACGAGGACGGTAAAGAATATCCAATGTTCGAGGTCGAAATCTCGAGCGCCTCACATCCGTTTTATACGGGAAAACAGCAGCTGGTGGACACCACCGGTCGCGTCGAGCGGTTCAAGAGACGTTACAACATCAAGAACTGAGAGCGGCGGGCGTTTGCAAAGGCGATGGTTACCACACCATCGCCTTTTTTTTCTATGAGACAGTCTCGGGCCGACGAAAGGCCTGTATCAGGGCCGCCGCGGTAAGCAGAAGCATGAGCACCGCGAAGCTGTCGCCGATGGTTGAGTACACGGTAAGCCTCTGGTTCCTGAAGATCTCGATTTCCGCAAACAGAACGCCCTCCTCGAACATGGGTAGCGACTGCTGTAGTCTGCCGTGACGGTCGATAACAGACGTGAGGCCTGCATTGGTCGAGCGTACCATGGGCAGGCGAGTTTCGATGCTTCGGAAGCGGGCTGCCGTAAAGTGCTGGGTCTGGGCTGAGTCCGTTTCCGACCAGGCATTGTTTGTCAGGTTGACGAGAACTTCCGCTCCGGCGCGGTGAAAGTCTCGGACTACTCCGGCAAACGCGTCCTCGAAACAGATCGGGGCTGCGGCGAAGACCGGGCCGTCCGCACCGGAAAGTTCGAAGATCGTGATCTGATCGCCTGGTTCCCATACCGCCTGTATGCCCACAATATCGAGATAGAATCGCCGCATGGCCTCCCACTCCCAGAATGGTACGCTTTCGGCAAAGGGGACGAGCTGTCGCTTCCCGTAGACACCGGAGATTTCGCCGTCGGGTTGAATCAGAAGGGCGGCGTTCCACGCTGCGCCACCGACTCCACCGTGCTGGTAGGGAGATCCGGTAAGAAGCGGTACCGGTGAGGCTCGGAGAAAATCACGAAATGACCGCCGGCCGGGAACCCGTTCATACCAGCTGTCCGCGTATGAGGCGTACGGTACCCGCAGTGACGTTTCGCTCCAGACCAGAAGGTCGGCATCGTGGCGACTCAACGCGTTTTCGGAAAGCCGTATCAGCGTCCCGAGAGTTTCCTCTTCGTTCCCGAATGCCCAGGAGTCCGTGTTCTGCTGCACGAGAAGCACCCGGAGTCGAGCATCTGCCTCGCTGTCGTCAGCCAGACGATAGACACCATACGACACAATTCCGGCAAGCAGCAGAAGTGCAAAAACGCCGTGTGCGATCATACGGGAGGGATCCATCGATCGCGGGTACGGACCGGCAGTCGTTCCTCGCGCAACCGGGCTGCCCGACAGCACGAGGCTCAGTTCGCCAGACAGCGCCTGCAGATACACTGCCATGAATGTCAGTCCGTAGACGCCTGTGACATCTGCGATCTGAGTAAATGCCGGTAACTCTGCGAAGGGATAGGCGGCGAGTCCCCAGGGGTATCCCAGGTAACCGACGCTCTTCAGAAACTCGTAGGCCGTCCATACAACGGCGAACAGGGCAGGCCTGAAGTTTGCGTCAAAGCGACTCACCGCGTACAGAGCGACTGCAAGCAGGCCGTTATAACCGATGTAACCGAGAATGGGGCCTCCCAGAGTCCACACGCTGAACTCACCGAAGTTCGCAAGCCAGAAGTTCCCCAGTGCGGTAGATACCGCACCGAATACCATACCGGCGTATACAGCGGTGCGTCTGTCCCGGGCGAACACGAATGCGAGGTACAGTGGACTCAGCGATACAAGTCCAAGGAGTGGACTTCCGAAATGGAAAACCTCGTTCGGGAGAGCAAGTGGAAAAAACAGGCCGGAAGTGAGTGCAAGCAAGATGGTTTTCATAGTAGGATTCTCCGACGGCAGTTCTGACGTCGTGGCGTAAGCATACCCCGAAGTACCCATGCGCATGCAACTGCTACGATCGGGAATATCTATGCAGTTAATAAGAGATTTTGTCGAGAAGTGACCTCAGATGGTGTATTTCTGTTACTATGGCAGCATAAAACAATTGAAGGAAAAGTGAGCTCTGTATGAACGATATCGTTGCTCTTCACCGTGCCGAGTATGGACGGGAGCCTGAAGTTACCGCCTCGGCCCCCGGTGTGGCACATCTTCTTGGTGAGCACATCGAAGACGCAGGATTTCCTACCCTGTCTATGGCTACCCACATGTCTGTTCACGTCGCAATGAGCCGTCGAAAAGACCTGAGTCTCCGGTTTTTTGCGCCCGACATAGGTGAGCGTCGGCGAACGGGCGTGTCCAGTATCAAGCCGCGCGACGAGGACAGATGGGCGAATGTACCAAAAGGGATTATTGCCTTCGTGCTTTCGCGCGGGCATCGTATGAAAGGTGTGGATATCACCATTGCCGGAGATATACCTCGCGAACGTGGCCTTGGTGCGAGTTCGGCGGTCTGCGTGGCAACGGCGCTCGCTATGGAACGCCTGCTCGACCTGCCACGCGGAAGTATCGACCCGGTAGCCGCATCGGCCTACGCAAAGTCCCGCTACGGGCGTCTGCCTGTCAGCGACAGCGATGCAACCGTCAGCGCCTTTGCGCGGCCGGGTTTCCCTGTTCTCTATCGTGTCGGACAGAGAGATTTTCAGGAACTGCCTGGACTCGATGCGCCCTATCAGTTCGTCCTGACCGACAGCGGTCTCGAGCCGGAACGTCTCGACGAAGAAGAGCGGGACGTGTACGGGCACGTTTTACAGGGTTGTGCTGATGGGGACGACGATGACGAAGCGGAGGAAGACGAAGAACACAAATCCTCACCAGGTCCATGGACCGTTTCTCCCACGGAACGGCGTCGCGTTCCGATCTCAAACAGCAAGGATGCTAAAGAGGAGTTCAGCGATACACTTGAACTCCTGGATACCATGGCACGCAGGACCTGTCAGCACGTCATGGGCGAACTCGAGCGAATCGAGCACGCGGTAGAAGCGCTCCGGTCAGGGGATACCGCAGCCCTGGGAAAGACGCTGTTTCGCAGCCAGGAGAGTCTTCGAGACCTGCTTGAGGTGAGCTGTCCCGAACTCGACTGGCTCGTAAAACGGGCAGTCGAGGTTCCGGGAGTCACCGGCAGCCGTCTGTCCGGTCCGGGACTCGGGGGCTTTACGGTGACGCTTCTGACACCCGATTCGGCCGCCGATTACGGAGAACGACTCGAAGAGTACGAACGGATCTTCGGTTTCAAGCCGCAGCAAATAGTGCTCCGCGAGGGCCCGGGAGCAACGGTTCACGAGAAGCTGAAAAAGGAATAGAATCCCGGTATCAGAACTGGGAAGTGCAGGGGAACATGAATATTTTACTTACAAATGACGACGGGATAGAAAGCCCCGGACTTCTCGCTCTCGAACAGGCTTTCTCGGTCAGGCACTCCGTGTGGGTCGTTGCGCCCGACGGTGAGCGCAGCGGCATGTCGCATTATATCACCATGAAGCTTCCGGTTCGTGCACAGCACCGCGGCGTAAACCGCATGGCCATAAGCGGATCGCCGGCCGACTGTGTCATCCTCGCCCTTCACGGAGCGATCGGTGTCCGGCCCGACGTCGTTATTTCGGGACCGAACCTCGGAGCAAATCTCGGAACCGACGTCGTGTATTCGGGTACGGTTGCTGCGGCCCGTCAGGCTTCGTTCGCTGGCGTACCCGGTATCGCGCTCAGCGTGGACTCCTACAGTCCGCCGTGGCATTTCTCTCCGCTGGTAGACTTCGTGACCGAACATATCGACGAAATTGTGTCGCTGTGGACGCCCGATCACTTTCTGAACATCAATGCGGCCAATCTTGATAACGGCCGGCTTCCAGTAGCCCTTACCGCGCTGGGCCGTCGTACCTACAGCGACAGACTCTACGAGTATGAGGCTCCATCGGGTGACCGGTACTTTTTTCTTGACGGTGCCCCGGATGATTCTGCCGTTCATCCTGAGAGTGATGTATCATTCGTGAAGTCAGGCGGAATTGCTGTGACTCCGGTTTCGATCTTTCCGAACGAGCAGTGTGATTTCTCCCAATACGAGGGCGCATCATTCTTGCGAGGGTAGCAGGTCATGGAAGAGGGCATTCGGCTCTATAACGAAGGAAAATATCGCGATGCGCTCGATGTCTTCCTGAACCTGGATGTGGAAACCGATGAGTATACCGAGCTCGCGTACCACCTTGGGCTGTGTTACACGAAACTCCGGCAGTACGACGAGGCGGTGCTCTACCTTGAGCAGGTCGTAACGTCGGATGAAGCCTTTGCAACTGCATATCAGAGTCGGATGATACTCGGGTATATCTACTCGATCACTGAGCGGCATCGTCTGGCGGAGTTCGAGTTTTCGCGACTCGTCGAGGACGGTTATGAGTCGCCAAAGGCCTACGCCGCGCTCGCGTATACACAGTACCACCAGAAAAACGTCGCTGCAGCCGTGCGAAACCTGCAGAAGGCAATCGCTATGGATCCTGATAACGTGACGGCGCTCAACAACATCGGCTTCATCCTCGCAGAGGAAGGATCAAATCCTGATATTGCCCTTCGATACTGTCGAAGAGCTGTTGATCGCAGTCCTGAGAATCCGTCGTATCTTGACAGTCTCGGCTGGGCATATCTGAAATGCGGGCGTTTCTCTGAAGCACGGGGATACCTGAAAAAGGCGCTTCGTCTCAGACCGGATGATCTCGAAATACAGAACCATGTGCGTGTTCTCGAGAAGAAGGAGGCAGGGTAGTGAAACGTGTCCTGGCACTCACAGTATTGTACCTCGTCTGCGTGCTGTCGGTAACGTTCGCACAGTCGGTGGACTTTGATGCCCTGCAGGCCGACGAGGAGTTTGGTTTCGGCGTACGTGCGTACCATGAAGGGTATTTCGAAGACGCGGTGCAGAGTTTTCTCCGGGCACTGAGTCTTCGACCGACAGACGATCGGACACGGGAGTGGCTTGGCAACGCGTATTACCGGATCGGGCTGGAACAGGCGGCTCTCGGGGAATGGATCGACGTCGCTTCACGTGGTAATGCTTCGGAGTATCTGCAGAGCCGGATCGAACGGCTGCGCCTTGATACCGGTACGGCACCGGACGCCGTTGCTCGAGAACCGTACGTGTACTCCCGCAGCATTGAAGGCACGCGGGGCGGTCTTTCCGTTTTTCGCAGACCAAGCTCGATCTATCCTCTGCCCACCGGCGGCTACCTCGTGGTGTCCTTCGCCTCGCACGAAGTTATCGTGCTGGATGTGAACGGAAACCGTCTGGGTCGCTGGGCCGGTGGCGTGCTCGGTTTCGATGCTCCCTTTGGGCTTACCTCGAGCGGTGGACAGTATTTTCTTACCGAATTTGGTGACGACAGCGTGTCGGTTCTCAATAGCGCTGGCGTACGGATAGCGCGTTTCGGCGGCAGTGGAAGCGGTGACGGCGAACTCCTCGGACCACAGTTCATCGCCGCAGACGGGCAGGGTTACCTGTATGTCAGCGACTGGGGCAACCGCCGCGTCGTGAAGTTTGACGAGTCCGGAGAGTACATTCTTTCATTCGGCAGGCGCACTGCAGGTTTCGATGGTCTGCAGAGTGTGACCGGTCTTCTGCATTACGACGATCGCGTGTTTGTCGGTGATGAAGCCGGCAACGGGATACGCGTGTTCGATGAGAGCGGAAACTACCTCGAAACGCTCGGAAGCGGACGCACAGGGCGCATTGAAGGCCTGTCCCTGTATCGGCCGGGAGAGATACTCATTTCGGCTGGTACAGAGGTGCAGGTGCTTGACGTTAACATGGACACGGTGCGTCGGTTGAGCGATTTTCAGGGAGGAGCAGCCCGTATTGTGCATGCCATACGCGATGCAAACGGTGAGATTGTGGCGGCAGACTTCGACAGATCTCAACTCCACGTGCTTACTGAACGCCCCGGACTGTATACAGGTCTGCGAGTCTCCGTGGAGCGAATCGATACGCAGGACTGGCCGGTTACGCTGGTCGATCTGCGGGTGGAGAACCGCAGCGGAGACCCGGTCGTCGGGCTTCGGGCCGCGAACTTCATTCCAACGGAAGGTGGAGTCGCCGTCGATGGCAGGCAGCTCGTCTACGTCGCAGATCGGAACATGCATCCTCACGTTTCGCTTCTGGTTTCCGGAGCACTCCCGGGGTCGTCCGGGCGTGACCTGGTGGAAGGTATAGCTCGTGGGGTTCATCAGGCGGTTCCTGCAGCCGGTTCTCTGCGGCTTGTGAGCGGTGGAACCGAGCCGTATGTGGTTACAGGTCCCGGAACCGGTGTGGAGACTTTCGTGGCGAACGCTGCCGGTCATACGGTATCGGGAAACACCGACCGCTTCGACGTTGCGGTGCGGCTTGCTGCAGGAGAGCTTTTACGGTCACGCGGCCCCCGGTCTGTCGCGTTTGTGTCTACGGGACGCCTCGGTTCGCAGGCCTTCACAGACTACGAAATAGATGACCTTGCCGCGTATCTCAGAAACAACGGCATCCGCTTTGATCTGCTGGTAACCGGATCAGCAGGGATTGATCCGGATCTTGACTACCTCGTTGCGGAGACAGGAGGCGGCATCTTCCGTCCGCAGGATGCATTGGGTATGCTTCCCTATCAGCGCGCCGTTGCCTCGCGGACGACAGGACGATATACCTTGTGGTACAGGTCAAACAGATTTGGTGATTTCGGCAGGGCACTGATACCGGTTGAAGTGGAAGTAGTCCTGGGGCGCATGACCGGCCGTGGTGAGAGTGCATATTTCTCACCTGTAGAGTTCTGAGTACCTGAATGACCGATGAATCGCAGCGGTTGCTCTTTTCGGTTGGGGTCCTGCGTCAGTATATTCGTCAAAGAACCTAAAATTATCAGGCAGGGAGAGTTCTCCATGGCGAAAACCGGTGCGGAGTGGGATGGCCGGCTCAAAGAAAAACGCGACGAAAAACTGAAAGAGCCTGATATGTTCAGGGTAGTTCTTCATAACGATGACTACACGACACAAGAGTTTGTCGTTGAAGTACTGGTCAAAGTATTTCATAAAAGCGTTGTCGAGGCGACGCGCATAATGCTCAACGTTCACAGGCATGGCACTGGTCAGGTGGGCGTGTTTACCTATGATATTGCGGCGACCAAGGTTCGGCAGGTTACACAGATGGCGCGGGAACGGGAGTTCCCGCTCAAGTGTTCGATGGAAAAGGCCTAAACAGGAAAAAGTATGAGAGTTAATCAGGAAGTTCAGGATGTGCTCAATGCCGCGTATCAGGAAGCCAGACAGCGGAATCATGAATATCTGACACCGGAGCATGTTCTGTACGCAGCTCTGCATTTCGAGTATCCCCGGGAGATCATAGTCGAGTGCGGATCAGACGCCGATCAGTTGCGTACGCTGATCGACGAGCATCTGAAGACGAAGGTTCCAACCGTCGAAAGCATAGAACCGACACAGAGTGTCAGTTTCCAGAATATCATCGAGAGGGCGGTGTTTCATACTCAGAACGCCAGCAAGGATGAAGTCGATCTCGGCGACGTTCTGGTTTCCATTTTCGACGAGGATCAGAGTTTCGGCAGTTATTATCTGAAAAAGCAGGGTATATCGCGTCTGGCGCTTCTGGAGTCGATCTCTCACGGTGTCGACAGGGATGAGCTGGACGATGCGGACGTGGATTCTGATGAAGACGATCTCGACGATGACAGCGAGACGCCACGGCGAAAGACGAAAAAAGATCCGCTTCTTCAGTTCACCGACAACCTTACTGAAATGGCCGCCAAGGGTAAGCTCGAGCCGGTCATCGGTCGTGACGACATTATTGAACGAACGGTACAGGTCCTGTGTCGGCGCATGAAGAACAATCCTGTCCTTCTCGGTGATCCCGGTGTCGGAAAAACGGCTATTGCCGAGGGACTCGCCCAGCGGATTGCCGAGGAGTCTGTGCCGGCCATTCTGAAGGGCTATACCATCTTCAGTCTCGATATGGGTCGTGTTCTTGCAGGCACGCGCTATCGCGGTGACTTCGAAGAGCGTATGAAGAAAGTCATCGCAGCCCTTCAGAAGCGAAGCAAGGTAATTCTGTTCATAGACGAAATCCATACCATAGTTGGGGCCGGTGCTGTTTCAGGCGGTGCGATGGATGCAAGCAACATGCTCAAGCCGGCACTCAGCGCCGGTGATATACGGGTAATCGGATCGACGACCTATGAAGAGTACAAGAAGTATTTCGAGAAAGATCGTGCCCTCAGCCGTCGTTTCCAGAAAATCGAAGTGCCCGAACCGAACGAAGCTGATACCCTCGAGATCCTGAAGGGACTCAGGAGCAAGTACGAAGAGTTCCACAACGTCCGGTATTCAGACGAAGCCATGCAGGCCGCGGTTCATTTGAGCGCGCTCTACATTACCGACCGGCACCTTCCGGACAAGGCGATCGACGTTATGGACGAAACTGGCGCGTTTATGCGCATGAAATCGTTCCGCGATGGCGAGGAGGATGCAGATCCCGTTACCATTATAGAGGCTGATATCGAGAAGGTCGTCAGTAAAATAGCGAAGATTCCCGAGCGCACGGTTAACCAGAGCGAGGGAATGCGGCTGAAAACGCTCAGCGAGGACCTGCGTCGTGCAGTCTTCGGACAAGAGCCGGCGATCGAAGCGGTCGTCGATGCGGTCAAGCGATCGCGGGCCGGGTTTAGGAAGGCGAGTAAGCCAGTCGCGAACTTTCTTTTTGTCGGTCCGACCGGTGTCGGCAAGACGGAGCTTGCGAATCAACTTGCGTCGACCATGGGCGTTACACTTCATCGCTTTGACATGAGCGAGTTTCAGGAAAAACACACGGTCAGTCGCCTTCTCGGTTCGCCGCCGGGTTACGTCGGCTACGAGGAAGGCGGACTGCTGACCGATGCCATACGGAAGACCCCGCATTGTGTGCTTCTGCTCGACGAGATCGAGAAAGCACACTCGGACATCTTTAACATCCTCCTGCAGGCGATGGACTATGCGACCATCACCGATAACACGGGCCGACAGGCTGACTTCCGGAACACGGTTATCATCATGACCAGCAACGCCGGCGCGCGCGAGATTGGCAAGCCTATGATAGGATTCGGCGAACGCTCGGTAACTTCGCAGGCCATCGACGATGCCGTAGAGAAGATTTTTTCTCCTGAGTTCAGGAACCGACTGGATAAGGTGGTTGTGTTCAATCCCCTTGCGCCATCGGTAATCGAGGACATCGTGCGCAAGGAGCTGCTTGAGTTCAACGAACAGCTTTCCGAGAAACAGGTCGTCCTTGACGTCAAGCCGGACGCGGTCGCCTGGATCGCCCGGCACGGGTACTCGGAAGAGTTTGGAGCTCGAAATATATCCCGACTCATAGAAGACAAAATCAAAGGTTTCTTCGTCGACGCCGTTCTCTTCGGGTCGCTGTCGAACGGTGGTACGGCCGTAGCGGATGTGGTCGATGATGATATTCACATTACGACTGACGTTCCGGAGCCCGTATCAGAAGCAGAGCCGACACTCTGATCCTCGCTTTCAGGTTAGCAGGGAAGGAATGAGCAACAATCCGGAGCTGCCGTATCTCTTACCGGATCAACGCGTCAGGTTTCCTCATCCCTCCACAGCGGACGAAGAGGGGGTTGTCGCTGTAGGGGGTAATCTGAGCCCCGGTTTCCTTCTGTCGGCCTACGAGCAGGGAATATTCCCGTGGTACGAGGATGGCTTGCCATTATTGTGGTGGTCACCTGATCCTCGATTCGTGTTGTATCCCGAAAACCTTCACATTCCCAGGCGGATCAGACGTGTAATCCGTAATGGACGATTCAGTGTTTCATTTGACGCCAGATTCGACGAAGTCATTTCACTGTGCAGCCGCGTCCCACGACGCGGGCAGCAGGGCACGTGGATCACCGATGCGATGTTGCGATCGTACCAGGAGTTACACGAACTTGGTTTCGCGCACTCAGTAGAGGTGTATCGCGATGGTCATCTGGTCGGAGGACTGTATGGACTGCTGCTCGGGCGGGTCTTCTGTGGCGAAAGTATGTTCTCGCTCGAGCGCGATGCGTCAAAAGCAGGTTTTGTCCATCTCATGCTGCGGGCCGCTTCACCGGAATCGCCACTGAATTTGCACCTGATTGATTCCCAGATGGAGACACAACACATGAAGGCTTTCGGCGCGGAATGCATACCGCGCACCGCCTTTCTGAACCTTGTCTCAACGCTCCTGGTCGCAGAACCCGCTGCTGACGCATGGAGAATGCTGAACCGGATCGCTACCGTTTTCAGTAACTGAACGCGCTGTCGCCGATGAACTCACGCAGAATGCTCTGGTCCGGCACGTCCGCCGCGTGGATGGGTGTGAAGTTGTCAAGGAAGCCCATGAGCCGGACTGCTTCGTGGTAGACGGAATCGTAGGGCTTCACTTCGCGAAGCAGTGGTTCAGCGTAGTTCCGAAGTATGGACAGTTCGTAGTCAAGAGCAGAGTTAAACGCACTGTTTGCTTCGTTCTGATACGGGAAAATGTTCCGCCGCTCACCGCGGCGCACGCTAGGCCACATTTCCAGCGTTTCCTTCGCGCTGTACCCCCTGAACTGGGCGTCCCGCACCATCCTGCGGATCAATCGGTTGTCTGTTGTAGAAACACGAGTATGGTCATCAAGATTCAGCTGCGTGAGGGCCGACACGTAAATCTTGAACTTCTGTTCCTCGGAAATGCGGGGGGTGAGGCCGCCGTTGAGTGCGTGTATGCCCTCCATCACTATGATCCCACGTTCGGGCAGGTGTACGAAACGGTCTTCGTACACCCTTGTACCGCTCTTGAAATCGAACGTCGGAAGATTCACCTCGTTTCCGTCGGCAAGCTTGAGCAGATCATCGTTCAGAAGATCAATGTCTATGACTTCGAGCGCTTCAAAGTCGGGCTTTCCATCCTCGTCGAGCGGAACGTCAGCCCGGTTGATGAAATAGTCATCAAGATTAATGGTCACCGGCTCAAGACCGATCACGCGCAGCTGTATTGCAAGCTTCTTCGTGAACGTCGTCTTCCCGGATGAGCTTGGTCCGGCAATCAGAACGATGCGGACCGACTCATAACGTTCGTCGATCCGGTCGGCTATTTCTGCGATCTTTTTGTTATGGAGTGCTTCTGCGGTCCAGATGAAGTCCTTGATTTTTGGTGATCGCACGAGTTTGTTCAGCTTTCCCGCACTCGTAATGCCGAGAACCTCTCCCCACTCTTTGTATTCTTCGTAGATCGAAAACAGGAGCGGGACGTCTTCGAACGGTGACATCTCCATCGGTCTGGAGGAACTCGGATAACGCAGAAGAAAACCTTCCCCGTAACGCATGAGGTCAAAATGTTTGAGCACGCCGGTGCTCGAAACGAGAGGTTCATGTCCGAGGTCGATAAAATCGCCGCACTGATATACGGGGATTTTGTGGTCGTTCCGGTTTTCAAGCAGGCGCGCCGTATCGGCCATCCAGTGGCTGTGGAAGTAGTCCAACGCGTCCTGATAACCGAGAATTCGTCGTTCGATCGCGTGATTCTCCTCGACGAGGGAGTTCATCCTCTGCGTGAGTCCTTCAATGGTCTCGTCGCTGACCTCATCATCGTCGTCGAACATATAGTAGTAACTGTCACCGAGACTGTGACCGATGACCATTCGACGGTCGGGCAGCACTTCGCGTGCAGCGATCGCCAGGATAAAGCTCAAGGACCGCCGATAGACACGTAGTCCCTCCGGAGATCCGAGGACGGTAGGCTCAACCACGGAGTGAACCTCGAGAGGGTAACTCAGACTGGTGATGTAGTTGTTCACCTTTGCAGCAACGACAGGCTGGCCTTCTTCAGCCTTGTCCAGAAGATCTCCTACACTCGTCCCAACGGGAACCTCTGTTTCCGAGCGGTCGGGAAACGTTACCGTAATCGCATTGTGCTTCTGTTCCATGAAATATCCTGTCGGTTATCCGGCCTGGTGTGTACTCGAAGCTTTCTCAAGATGTTTGATCGCTTCGATCTCTTTCGGCTGAAGTGCACGCTGTATGCGGTAGTTCTCGGCTGAAGTCCGAACGGTGGGGGGATCCATATAGCGTTTCCCCTCTGGGCTCATTATGACCCGAACGAACGGCTGACGCGCGTCTTCGGGGTTGGTCTCAACGACCAGCCCCTTACTGCCTGACTGCAACTCGACGTACGTTCCGACCGGATATACCGACATAAGCTGGATAATTATGCGAAGAACCTGGTCATCGTAGGCTGTGCCGCGTTCCTTCAGAAGTTCAAGAATACTCGCGTGGCCATCCCGTGCTTCACGGTAGGGCCTGCGTGAGACCTGCGCACTGTACGAGTCACAGGCGGTAATGATGCGGGCGTGCATTGAGATTTTCTCCCCTGGAAGCCCCCGAGGATATCCCTTGCCATCGATCCGTTCGTGGCTTTCGAGGACAGCGAGGCACACGGGCATAGGAAAGGAGAGGCTGCGGAGAATCTTGAAACCGAGCACGGGGTGCGCGGTGATCGCCTTCCGCTCCTGTGGATTCAAGGGCTGGTCGGACAGATAGAGTTTCTGAGGAAGTCTCACCATTCCGATCTCATGCAGAAGCGCTGCAGTCCCGAGTTCAAGCAGCCGGTGCGGAGGAAGTTTCATGTTCTGACCGACCGCCAGACAGAGAACGGTCGACTTCACGGTATGCATGACGATGTAGTTGCGCTCAGTACCCCGGATCTCCGAAAGACGAAGCATATGCCCCCGATAGTTCCTGAGGTTTTCGATGGTCTCTTTTATCTTGTCCGAGATTCTGGTCTGGGGCAGTTCCTCTTTCGCGACAAAATGAGCGAAGAGTTTCTCGGTAAAGTCCGAAAGGTCCGAATAGATGTGCCGCACTTTGCTCCAGGTTTCCTGGTCTTTGACGGCATCGTCAATAGTTGCCGTTGCGACAAGATCGTCACCGGCGTCGTCAATTGCGCTGCTCGACGGTGAATCAACTTCAGCTCCGTCCGTGAAGACGGCTTTGTATTCCCACTTCTGTAAGAGCTTTTTCAGTTCCTCGCTCAATGGAGACTCCGGGCTGAGGAGGATGTATTTATCGTCGAGGTACACCGGTGCATCGAAGTACTGCCCCGGCTTGATCGTTGATACTGCTATTTTCCGTCTTTCCGGCATTACCGTTGACCGCCTCTTTTGCTTTCTCTTAGACTTACCCGGTAAGTATAAGGTACTACGACGTGAAATTTAAGATATTATTCGGAATCTTTAATGTCATCATTATTGTTGCATTCGTCTCCATACTCCTGTTGCCGGTGTTTCTGGTTGGCTCGGATTATGCGCTTCTGTTCTGGGAAAGTAACTGGGTCCTCATTATTGCCTTTCTGCTCGTGCTCGCCGGTGTAAACGTCTATTTTCTCAGAAACTGGAAGCTGTTTACCTTTCTTGAAACTGAAAACTGGTCTGGTCTGAAAGATTATCTCGAACACGAAATAACGAGACGGGGACGAGCCGGCCGACAGAACGTTCAGCTCTTTTTGCATGCCGCGGTGCTTACCTCCGACATCGCTGGTATCGAAAGGCTTGAGACACATCTGACTCAGACGAGTCCGGGGCTGGTTGCGCGCTTTGCCGGAGACTTCTCTCTCCCGCATCTTCTCAGCGCGGAGCCGGAGCGCATCCTGTCGTTTGCCGAGTCATATCTTCCCGAGGTTTCCGGTGACGCGTCTGAATGGCTCTCGTTCTGCCGGGGATTTGCATACACACTCAAGAACGAACCGCTCGAAGCGAAGGTGTCGCTGATAGGCAACGTACAAACCGGTAAAAATGACGTTGTCGTGTCTATGGCGTTATACCTCGTGAAACAATTGCCCCTGGCGCTTTCTTCTCAGGACGAGCAGGTGGTACGCGATGCCCGGAATCGGATCATAGACCGGTATACCCGAGAGAAATGGCACGAGATGGTGGAGCGCGAATCCCGGCAATTGTATATACTTGCATTCAGGGGTTTACTGAACGATGTTGAAGAAAGCCTCTTTGCCACGGAAGGATAACTCGCATGTCACGTGAAATTGCTAAATCGCATAAGCTGTCGGGGGTCTGTTACGACATTCGTGGGCCGGTGTTCGCTGAAGCACGTCGGCTTGAAGAAGAGGGCTATCGCATTCTGAAGCTCAATATCGGAAACACGGCCCCGTTCGGACTCGATGCTCCGGATGAGCTGTTTCACGATGTCATAGTGAATCTTCGGGATTCTCAGGGATACTGTGACAGCAAGGGGCTGTTCAGTGCCAGGAAAGCCGTTATGCAGAAAACGCAGCGGCAGGGTGTTGCGGGTGTTGAGGTCGAAGACATCTACATTGGAAACGGTGTGAGCGAGCTCATTGTCATGAGTATGCAGGCTCTTCTCAATGACGGGGACGAGGTTCTGATCCCGGCTCCTGATTATCCGCTGTGGACCGCCGCCGTGAACCTTTCCGGTGGCACTGCGGTTCACTATCTCTGTGACGAGGCTTCAGACTGGTATCCGGACACAGACGATATCCGGAAAAAGATTACACCACGCACGCGCGGAATTGTCGTCATCAACCCGAATAATCCGACCGGAAGTGTCTATCCCCGTGAGGTGCTGGAAACGATACACGACATTGCAGCCGAGCACGACCTGATCGTTTTTGCCGACGAAATCTATGATCAGATCACGTATGACGGTACCGAGCACATCCCGATGGCATCTCTGTGCGACGACCTGATCTGTCTCAGTTTCGGAGGTCTCTCAAAGGTATACCGGGCCCCGGGTTTTCGTGCCGGCTGGATGGTTTTAAGCGGCCGTATACACAGGGCGAAAGACTATCGAGATGGTCTTGATATTCTGGCCAACATGCGTTTGTGCAGCAATGTACCGTCACAGTTTGCGATACAGGCAGCCCTCGGTGGATACCAGAGCATCAAGGATCTTATATTGCCGACCGGCAGGCTCGGTCGTCAGCGGGATGTCGCACATCAGTTGTTAAACGCCATACCGGGCGTAAGCTGTACGCTGCCCAAGGGTGCATTGTATCTGTTTCCGCGTCTTGATCCGAAGAAGTTTCGCCTCAAGGACGATCAGAAGCTGGTGCTCGATCTGCTACGGGAGGAAAAGATGCTGCTAGTACAGGGGTCCGGCTTCAACTGGCCAAGCCCCGATCATCTTCGCATCGTGTTTTTGCCGAACGTTCTTGAACTGACCGATGCGATGCAGCGTCTTACACGCTTCCTCGAGTGGTACGCGCAGTAGTGCTTGCTTGACCCCCCAAAAAGCCGAAAGCTATACTGCCTTCCTGATAGCAATCATATCCCGGACCGGGAATAAATTCGGAGTATTATGAGTATTCGTGTACGCTACGCACCGTCGCCGACGGGACTGCAACATATCGGCGGACTGAGAACTGCGCTGTTCAACTATCTCCTTGCGAAGAGCTCCGGCGGCTCGTTCATTCTCAGAATCGAGGACACCGATCGTGAGCGCTTCGATGAACGTTCCCTGCAGGATATTTACGATACGTTCAGGTGGTTTGGAATTCAGTGGGATGAAGGTCCGGATGTCGGGGGCCCCTTTGGCCCGTACGTACAGAGCGAGCGTGTAACACGATACCAGGAGTTCGCACTACAGCTTATGGGTTCCGGCTTTGCCTACGAGGCTTTCGACAGTGCCGACGACCTTCGTGAAGCGCGCGAGGACGGGAAACAGGGATATGATCCGGTGTTTCGAGATATGCCGGAGTCGGAGAAACAGCGGTATCGTGATCAGGGCGTTCAGCCTGTGATCCGGTTTCGAACTCCGGACGAGGGGACAACCGTGTTTGAGGACGCGGTTCTCGGTCGGGTGAAGCGAAAGAACCGGGATATTGTCACCGATCCTGTACTTTTAAAATCTGATGGATTTCCCACCTACCACCTCGCCGTCGTGGTCGATGATCATCACATGGAGATCTCTCATGTCCTCCGCGGGCAGGAGTGGGTTCCGACAACCGGCTTGCATGTACTGCTCTACGAGGCGCTCGGCTGGGAACCACCGACGTTCTGTCATCTGCCCATGGTACTCGGGAAGGACGGTCAGAAGCTTTCCAAACGCCACGGAGCAACCAGCGTCGTAGAGTTCAGAAACGCAGGCTATCTGCCCGAAGCGGTCATGAACTACCTGTCCCGCCTCGGTTGGTCATACGACGACAGTCGGGAGTTTTTCAGCAGGAATGATCTTGAGACACTTTTTGACGTGGCGAAGCTGAGCAAGAGTCCCGCTGTCTTCGATTACCGCAAGCTTGACTGGTTCAACGGCAGTTACATTCGCGAGAAGTCAGACGCCGAGATTCATGATCTCATTCTACCCTTTCTTCTTCGGGAGGGGCTTATCAGCGATCCTCCGGAGACCGGTCAACAGAGTACGATTCGCACGGCCGTGCCGCTCATCAAGGAACGGATGCGGGTGCTTTCGGATGCGCCGGATCTCCTGCGTTTTGTGCTCGCAGATATCTCTGAATGGAATGTCGATGAGCTCGTGCCGAAGAAAACCCCTGCAGCAGATGTCCCGTGGTACCTTGAGCGGGCGAAAGAGCTGATACGCGATGCAGATGCGGTGCCCGATGAAGTACTGGAGGAACGGTTCCGTGCGACGGCTACCGAGCTTGGAGTGAAACTCGGGAATCTGCTCATGCCGCTTCGGGTTGCGGTAACAGGCAGTACCGCTTCGCCGCCGCTGTTTGGTGCGATCCGTCTGTTGGGGATTGAGACGAGTATAGCGCGCGTCGACGCGTGTATTACGCTGTTAAACAATAGTACGTGAACTGAGAGAGGAGTTGCAGATGAGTATGAGTAAGCCGGTCAGCATGGAAACCATTGTCAGTCTGGCGAAGCGACGAGGCTTCGTCTTTCCCTCATCCGAGATCTATGGAGGGCTTGCTTCAGCCTGGGATTACGGTCCGCTCGGCAGCGAGTTGAAAAATCGTGTGCAGCGAAAGTGGTGGCGTGAAATGACACAGCTTCATGACAACATTGTCGGGCTTGACGCATCCATTCTCATGCATCCACGGGTCTGGGAGGCGTCCGGCCACGTCGATAATTTTTCAGATGTCATGGTGGAGGATACCATTACGAACGAGCGCTTCCGTTGGGATCACCTTACCGAGGTTCAGCGCGAGAACAGAACGAGCCCGGCCGGAAACCCCTTGAGCGAACCGCGCGCATTCAATCTCATGTTCGAGACACATCTCGGACCGACGAGCAGCGGTCAGAAAGTATACCTGCGACCGGAGACTGCACAGGGAATTTATGTAAACTTCAAAAACGTGGTGCAGACATCGCGGCTGAAAATACCATTCGGAATCGCACAGGTTGGAAAAGCGTTCCGGAATGAGATCGTAACCAAGAATTTCATTTTCCGAACCTGTGAGTTCGAGCAACTGGAAATGCAGTACTTCGTCAAGCCCGGCGAAGACGAGAAATGGTTTGATTACTGGAAAGAACAGCGGATACGGTACTACGATTCGGTCGGAATCAGACCAGATCGCCTGCGCTTCAAGCCACACGGGCCGGACGAACTGGCGCATTACGCCAAGGCGGCTTTCGATATCGAGTACGAGTTTCCGTTCGGGTGGCAGGAGCTCGAAGGTATACACAATCGTACAGACTACGATCTTTCCCGGCATTCGGAGTTCAGTGGCAAGGATCTGCGCTACCTCGATGAGGAACAGAAGGAACGATATCTCCCCTATATAGTCGAGACATCAGCGGGCCTCACGCGAAGCGTCCTCATGGTCCTTTGTGACGCCTATGACGAAGAGGAGGTTGCTGACGGTGATGTTCGAACAGTCCTTCGTTTTCATCCTGACCTCGCACCGATCACTCTCGGCGTGTTTCCCCTGGTAAAGAAGGACGGTCTGGCCGAACTCGCACGTGAAATCGAGGCGGAGCTCCGCGACGATTATACGACGTTCTACGATCAGGGTGGCGCTATTGGCCGACGCTATCGCCGGCAGGATGAAGTGGGTACCCCGTTTTGTGTCACCGTAGACTACGACTCAAAGGACGACGGAACGGTGACACTCAGGTTCAGGGACAGCATGGAGCAGGTCCGTGTTCATCGCAGCGAGCTTTCAGAACGCATTCGTGCCGAGATAAAAGCGTATCGGCGGGTAGGGGTGTAATGTCGGACGTATTTGATCTGTTGTCCTCCCGCGGATTCGTTTCCCAGGTCACCGATGAGGGGGCGCTGCGCAAAGCCCTTACACAGTCCCGGGTTTCACTGTACGCGGGGTTCGATCCAACCGGTACAAGCCTTCATATAGGGCATCTTGTTCCCCTCTATGCGATGGCGCATCTTGCGCGTGCCGGTCACGAGGCTTTCGCGCTCGTTGGTGGGGGTACCGCGTCTATCGGGGATCCTTCCGGAAAGACGGAGATGCGCAAAATGCTTACCGTCAGTCAGATTGACGCGAATGCAACCGCGATCGCAAATCAGATACAGCGGTTCTTTTCGGTTGCGGGAGCAAGCGCACGGATCGTCAATAACGCAGACTGGCTTCGTGCTCTCAACTACATTGATTTCCTGCGCGATGTCGGACGGCATTTTTCGGTAAACCGGATGCTGTCGTTCGAAACCTATAAAATGCGTCTCGAGACGGGTTTGAGCTTTATCGAGTTCAACTATCAGCTCCTGCAAAGCTACGACTATCTGGTCCTGCACCGTAAGCACGGAGTCGGTTTGCAGATTGGTGGCGATGATCAATGGGGAAACATCGTAGCAGGTGTTGATCTGATACGACGCATGGATTCTGCTGAGGTTGAAGGAATGACCTTTCCCCTGGTAACGCGAGCGGACGGAAAAAAGATGGGAAAGAGCGAGAAGGGGGCCATATTTCTGGACCCCGAACTGTGCAGCCCCTACGATTTCTTTCAGTACTGGCGTAACGTGCCGGATCAGGACGTCGAGAAGTTTCTGAAGCTGTACACCTTTCTTGAGCTGGATGATATCGCAGCGATTGTTGATCCCGGCGCCGATATTAATCGTGCAAAAGAGCGTCTTGCCTGGGAAGTCACTGCGCTCATTCACGGAGAGGAAGAAGCGGCTTCGGTGCAGGCAGCAGCACGCGCCGCGTTTACCGGAAGCGGTGGGAATCTTGACGCGATGCCGAGGACCGATTTCGCGAAAGCGGATATGGAGTCGGGAATCCCCGCCGTCGATCTTCTGGAGCGGACAGGCCTCGTCGACTCGAGAAGCGCAGCGAGGCGGTTAATTGCTCAAGGCGGAGCGCGGGTAAACGACCGCAAGGTGGAGACTATCGACGACGTGATCGACCTGTCCTGGGCGGTCGATGATCATCTGATCGTCCGCGCCGGGAAGAAGCGGTATCACCGTGTCGTTCTCGTATGATCCCGGCTGGTGCTTTTGACATATCGAAAAGCCATGCCTGATGGGGCCTGCTTCTCGCGAAGTCCTCGGGCATGGTCTCGTTGGTAAGGCTAACCGGTCGCGGCGTTTCAGTCTTCGGAACCGACAGTCGGAAGTTTCGAGCGTTCGATGAAAACAGCAGCATGCCCTGAGCGCTCAGGAGTGAGAGGCAGTCTTTGATCAATGTGGGATGATCGCGCCCGATATCGAAGGTTCCTTCCATCGCCCGACTGTTGGAGAATGTGGGAGGATCGCAGATGATGAGGTCGTACCGCATATTCGTCTTCTGTTTTTCCCGCAGAAACGTGCTGACATCCTGCTGAACAAACTGATGCATGCCACCGATGGCACCGTTCGCTTCCATATTTTCCTGCGCCCACTTGAGGTAGTTTCCCGACAGATCGACCGATGTCGTTGACGCCGCGCCACCGGCGGCGGCATACACGGAAAAACCACCGGTATAACCGAAGAGATTGAGCACGTTCTGATTCATTGACAGATCCGCGACCATGCCACGGGTGACTCGGTGGTGGAGAAAGAGTCCCGTGTCCAGATAGTCCGTCAGATTGACTTTGAAACGCAGGCCTGCCTCCTCAATCCAGAGTTCTATGCGGCTGTCAGGCAGTATCGACTCGTCGGTTCCCTCGCCGCCACGGCGGCGGGGCCGGAGTTTTGTCGCCGTGCGACTCATGGGCACACCAAGGGTGCGGGCGGCGACATCAGACATTACGAGTCGCCATTCAGGTCCGTAGATCGCAGAACCAGCGTCTTCGCGTTCTATTTCGCATACATGCAGATAGTTGCCGTATACGTCGATCTCAAGCGGAATGTCTCCCTGGTCCGCATCGTACAGTCTGAACGCTTCTATGTTGTATCGTTTTGCCCACGGCCAGAGATGTCGTTGCCTGCGCTTGATTGCCTGTATGAGTGCGTTTTTCTGTCCTTCCGGAATAGAGCTCATGTGTCCTGTGCGTTCTGTAGCCCGACCTTCACGCTGAGGACTGCGTATCCCGAGCTCAGGTCCTCTTTCTGCACAATCACGTGTGGTGGTACTTTGAGCTTTACGTTCGTGAAATTCCAGATTGCCTGTATGCCGGACTGTATCAGAAGATCACTGACAACCTGTGCGTGTTCGCCCGGAACGGTAAGAATAGCCAGACGGACACCGAGTGCCTGGACCCGATCCTGCATCTGATGTAAGGAGTACACGCGAACACCGTTCATGTGTGTGCCTGCCTTTTGTTTGGCCGGATCGAAGGCTGCAACGATGTTCAGACCGTGTTTTTGGAACTCTCCATATCCCAACAGCGCGGTACCGAGGTTACCCGCACCAACGAGTACTGCATCGGTCTGCTGGTTCCACCGCAGAAAGGAGTTTATGCACTGTATGAGCTCACGGACAGGGAAGCCTCTGCGAGGTGTTCCGACAATCCCGGTGACAGCAAGATCCTTTCGCACCTGAATCGGTTCAAGCTCCAGCTCGTCTGCAATAACGGTGCCGGAAATGTACTCTTTACCTTCACGAAGGGCGGCCTCAACGATATGCAGATACGAAGGTAAACGTTTAACAGTCGGGAGACTTGCGGGCTTATGCTGTGCCATAAGTATGGGAGTATAGCGCAATTCCGGCCTTATTGTGTACTCTAATATGTGAACAATATGCATGAACCGGGCCTGAACTACACGTCTGCACTCACGATTCGAGCGTTGTCTGTCGCACTGCTTCTGTTCATGGTGATCGTGCATGCAAACGGGCTTCAAGGCGAGGTGTGGCGGCGCGTAACGTCCGGAGAGCCTTCAGACCCGGTTCTTGTTCATGACAATGGAAGTATTTCGATCATCGCTGACGATAGAAATCTCTATCGCTTTGCCGGTGACGGTCGACTGGAGTTTCGTCTTGCGCTGCGAACGAGAAATGACCGGCTGATTGCGGGACTCTCAGACGGCTCGGTTCTTCTGTCCCGTGAGGACGGGGCGGTAACCCGGGTATCTCACCGGGGGGCAATCGCGTGGTCGCTTCTGCCGACCGACTCGGTCGTCGAGCGAGCGGCTGTCTCCGATTCCGGTTTCATCGTTCTTACCTACACCGGCGGCGGACTCCGCATGGTCACGTATGCGGGGCACGAGATCTGGTCCCGAAATGTCGGTGCCAGGGTCAGTTTCGGTCCCTTTATCGACAGCCGGGCCCGATTACTGCTGATAAGCGATGATCGCGAACTTCTCGTCCTTGGACCCGGAGGAGATGTGCGCTACTCCTACGATCTTGATTCGCTTCCGACGCACGCCGCGTTGCGACCCGACGGGGGGATTCTCGTTGCCGGAAGCGATGGCCGTCTCTCGGTTATCGATCCGGATTCTGGACGCGAAGAGATTGTTTCAACGGGTCTTTCCGGCATACGGAGTCTGCAGGTCGACTCTTCAGGGTTTCCGGTTGTTCTTCATGGTGAAACGCTCAGCAGGATACATTCTGATGGCACGGTGCAGCGTCTGGCCTCCGGTGTGCGGTCGGCAGTTGTCGCCGGGGAAGATCGATACGTTCTCGTCAGAACGGAGTCCAGGATCGAAATCATCGACGATAGCGGCCAGACGAGTGCGTCGATCCGTGTGGACGAATCAGGGCAGCTTTCGGTGCCGTATGCAGGCAGGGGCGGGCACGTTGTGTTGACAGGTACTCGCTGGGTTGTGTACGGGTTCCAGGTGCGGGCGTCCGATAGCAATCTCTGGACCGGGGACGCCGGGTCCGGAGCGCGGGACTATCGCTCGGGCCCGGTTCGTGGCGAGGACCGATCCGTCTGGAGACGAAACACAGAGTTCCAGTTCTTCGAGGCTCTGATCTCAAGCGGAATACAGGCTGAGCAGCAGCGGATACTTGAAGAGCTTGAGTCCCGTGTGTCGAGCGGTCGTCTCGGCGCGGCCTACTCCTATGCATCCTATGTCCTCGGTATTCTCGTCGCCGATTCGCGGACACAGGGTCTCGTGAGAACCGCAACGATCGACATGGTACGACGAGGTTACGAGCTTCTCGCCTTGATCGGTGATGCGCACGCACACGCCGTTATCGACCGGGCGGTTGCGCTGTACCGTGACGAAGCGCGAATTGAGATTCTCATGCTCGCAGTGGCCGACATCGGATATTCGCATCGTGTCGCCCGGGAGGATCTTCTTCTCACGCTTTTTCGACGCAGCAGTGAGTCGACGCGGGTTCAGACCTCATTTATCGAGGCCCTGCGGAGAATTTACAGCCAGGGGTACGAACCATCGCAGCAGAGCATACAGGTCCTCAACAGCCTCTCGGTAGTTGGTGGCAATGCTGCTGTTCGGGACATGGCTCGTGAGTTCCTTCGAGACGTGTCGCGAGTAAATTAGTGTCCACGCATGGACGTGGATTCGAAGAGCGACTATCATGACAGTATGAATACCCACGGTTCTCCTTTTTCGGTTTTCACGCGTAAAGCGCTGCTGAGCCTTCTGGTTGCAGCGCTGGCGATACCTCTGGCGGCGCTGGACGTTGCCGAAGACGAGCTCAGACGGGTGGAAGGGGCGGACATTCAGTTTGTGAACTTCGAGGGACCCGTTGAATCTCCGCAGTCACTGGCGCAGATCACCGGTATTGGCGAGTACCTCGCGGAGCACGGTACTTATTTCGGCCGGTACCGTCTGATTCGGGCCGTCGATCCTTCAGTATCTGTCGGTCTCGACGCCGACATACTCTACATCCTTCCCGAAGCCCGCGTGAACCATATAAACAATCTCCGGGCAATACTCGCAGGTTACGTGGTAACGAGGTACGGGTACACCAGTGCAACAGCATCACTCATTGCACGTCTGACGACGATCTACAACGCAGTGAACAGGCAGGACATAGGTTTTTTCGAAGACCGGTATAAACCGGTGGTTTTGAGGAATCTCTCAGCCGAACGGGTCGGAATATCGGTCCTCTACAGCGATTGGGCCGGTAATACGGAGCTTGTGCTGCCGCTGCGAAGCGACCGTGACATCGTTGATCCCTTTGCTCTGGCGGACGAACGGGTAATCGAGGATCTTCGCGCGCGACAGGACATGGGCATAGAGGACCGTCGGCAACTCGTTGACCTCATGGACGAGGTGATCATTCGCGATGCCGAGGAAATCTCGGAAGAACAGCAAAGGATTGCGGGAGAGCTGCAGGATCTTGAACAACGTGAGCGGGAACTGCTTGAGCAGGAAGAGCGCCTGCAGGCTGAGAGAGAGGATCTTGTCGACCTGCCGGAGGAAGAGCGCGCGGAACGCGAAGCAGAGCTGACCGAGCAGGAAGCGGACCTCGCCGAGCAACGTGAGGCCCTGGACGCCGATCGTGAAGAAGTTGCCGTGGAGCAGGAGGCGCTTGAGGAACTCGATCGTGAGCTTGCGGAACGGGAAGAGCGGGCGCAGGCTGTACGGGATGGAGTCGCTGAGGATCAGCAGCAGATGATGGCAGACGAAGAGGTGACAATTGCTGCTGTCCCCGACGAGGACGCGTTGGTCGACGAACCGCGTACGGTCATCGGACTCCAGGTGCACGATGAACGGGACGATCGTTCGCGTAGCAGGATCGTTCGTATCGACGCGGGGACCGGTGAAATTATCGAAACCGCCGACGTCGATCGCATTCTTTCTCGATCGCTGGTACCATTCGGTCCCGAAAACGAGTTTGTACTGCTTCGGGAATCTTCGGACGGGAACGTTCGTCTGTCACTGGTCGAGAGTGATACCCTCAGCGAGGTTCGCGTATCCGGCGATCAGATCTTTCCCGGAACCGTCCTGGTTTTCGCCGGAGACCATGTGTACGCAGTCGCCCGGATTGACGGTGCCTACCGACTTGCACGCTATGATCGGGGGCTGGAGCGGGTTTCGCACTCCGATGTGACGGTAGTTCCGGCGGCCATTCCGCTCATCGATGGAGATCGGATTATCGTCCAGACCGGTATGGAGAGCTTTGTGATCGTGGAAACCGACACGCTCGCGCAGCCTGGAAACAGTGATTGATGAGCGTCTTCAGCGGACGAAGCATACAGATTGTCCGGGATCTTTCTGTAGACGAACAGGTCTATCTGTACGAACAGTCCCGGGATCTGAAACAGGCACTGCAGGAACGACACAATGTCGAGGCGTATCGGATTAATGATCCGGAAGTCGCGGTGTATCTTCTGTTTCTCGAAGATTCAACCCGAACAAAAGAGAGCTTTCGCAACGCGGCAAAGTTTCACGCAGTCCGGGTTAACGATTTCAGTGCGCAAGGTTCCAGTCTTAAGAAGAACGAGAGCATCACCGATACCGTCCGCATGTTAGTCGGGTACAGTTCCCGGAGTATATTCGTGGTACGCAGCCGTCTGGAAGGGGTATGCCGGTGGCTGGAACGGGTCATTGGCGACTACACGGACAAACTCGGACTGCCACGGGCCTCTTTTATCAACGCCGGGGACGGAAGGCACGAGCACCCGACACAGGAGTTTCTGGACGAGTTCAGTTTTCTGCAACAACGCGACTGGGATCGCAGCCATCTCCACCTCGCACTCGTGGGCGATCTGTTTCACGGACGGACCGTGCATTCAAAAGTTGACGGTATGAGAGTGTTCAGGGAAGTACAGGTGGACCTCGTCGCTCCTCCCGAGCTTGCGATGCCTGTGCATTACGTGGATCAGATGCGTGAAAACGGCTTCGAAGTAAGGCTGTTCCCGTCCATACGCGCCTACCTCGACGCCGGTAACGTTGCATCATCCTGGTACTTTACCCGGCTTCAGCTCGAACGTATGGGTGACCAGCTTCTCGAGAAGGCGGACTCGCTCCGGAACTCCGTCACGTTTCAACAGGACTATATGTCGCGCGTGCCGGATGGCTGTCGTTTTTTTCACCCTTTGCCGCGTCATAGCGTCACGCCGACGATTCCGTCATTTCTCGACCGCACCTCGCTGAACGGATGGGACGAGCAGAGTATGAACGGGTATTTTACCCGCATTGTGCAGATCGGTATGCTCGGCGGTTCGATCGGTAAGGGCTTTGACGGGCAGGCGGCAACGCCGCTCGATTACCCGGACGACTTCGTGGAAGAAGCGGCGACGCGCACCAGCCCGAAACCCGACTACAAGATCGGAATCAAACCGGTCGCTTCAGGGATGGTCATTGACCATATCGGGACAGGAAAGTCCGTAGAGCAGATATGGGATCACATATTCAAGATTCGAAACATACTCGGGCTGCATGTTGTCGGTTCCCAGGGTGTATTCCTTTCCGGGCAGACGGGAACCCATAAGGGGCTCATTTCACTGCCGAACGTCGCCGAGTTCGATGAGCGCCTGGTGAAAATGCTCGGTGCCATTGCGCCGGGTTGTACCCTGAACATTGTAGACAACGCCCAGGTTGTAAGGAAGTACCGGCTTCATATGCCCCGGCGGGTCTACGATTTTGATCAGATCTCGTGCAAGAACGAAGCCTGCGTATCCCACCCGGACAATTACGAGCACGTGATACCCGAGTTTTTACGAAGTGGTGCAACGACCTTCGTGTGCAAGTATTGTGAGAAGCCGCACGATTTTCAGGATATCTGGTAGGAACCGTTGATAATTGTCGGATGCGCGTACAATGTTACGTTACGAGCGCCGTTTGCGTCGGAGTAAGCGGTTCCAGAGCGAAACGATCCACAACCAGAACCGTTTTCCCCGCCCGGGGTTGCGAAGTTTGTCCAGTCTCTGATACGCCTCCGCTACCTCATCGGTTGCCAGAGGTCTCCGCTGGTTGTTCTCGTCTATTTCCATCTCGAGCAGTTCGGTTTCATCCTGTTTGTCCATGACGCGGACAGTGATGGATGTCCACCCGAGCTGTCGGGCTGACTCGAGTCGCCGGTGCCCGGCAATCAGCTCTTTTTCGGGCGTGATCACGACAGGGTTCATGAGGCCATGCGACTTCATGCTCTCCTTAAGCGACGCGAGATCACCGAGATTCTTTCGTATTCGTTTTTTTATAACAATTTCGTGAATTGGTACCTGCATAATATATCCCGGTTCCATCAGTCGAGAAGCGGATTACCGTCTCCTTCGTCGTTAAAGTCCTCGTCAAACCGTGCATCGTCAAATTCGACATCAGCATCAAGATCAAAATCAGCATCCCACGTACTGCCGCCAGGGCTCCTGCCATCGAGAAGCTCGTCGAGGGTCGGAATCGCGGAGTCAAGTTGTGCCCGGCTCGGAATGAGTGCCTCACTCGTGGCGATGCTTCTGAGTCGGTCTGACCTTTGTGCTGCTTCTACTGCGGTCTCTTCGAGGGATGGAGCAAACTCGCGCGGTTCGGTTCCCGGTATAAACAGCTCGGTTCTGCGACGGCCAGTGTATCCGCTTGGTGCTCGCAATCCGCTCGGGACCGCTATTTCGACTTCAACGAGACCAACGGGTCTCTCAAAATCAATCGACGGAAGATCACGATGAATCGTGTTCATGTACCCGCCCCAGACAGGGCCAGCCAGGGCGGCGCCATACTGATTTGTTCCCAGACTTCGGCCGCCACGGTCGAATCCGTACCAGATTGTGGTCGTATAATACGGGGAGTAGCCCACGACCCATCCGTCAGACCAGTTCTGTGTCGTCCCGGATTTGGCCGCCATCGGCATGACGGGATTCTGCGCCCGGAGAGTTCCGTCCGTGAAAACACCGCGCATGAGATCGGTCATGATGTAAGCGGCCTCGGGGCTGATGATCTGACCTGCGGCGCCACGTCGCTGCTGTTCGATCCGAAGATCACGCTCGGGTTCGGCAATAACCCGGCCGCGCTGGTCTTCGATATACCGAACCGCGATGGGATCGACCTGCCGGCCACCGGAGGCAAAGGTCGCGTATGCGCGGGTCATTTCCAGCGGACTTACCGATGAAACCCCCAGGGCTACCGGATACCGTCGCTCAAGGCCTCGGCCTGCCATGTCTGATTCTGGAATCCCTAACAGGGCGGCTGAGACATCGAGCGCGGTGGTGAATCCTGTCCGGTGGAAAACTCGGACCGCAGGGATGTTCAAAGAGCGATTAAGCGCCTCGCGAACCAGCATGGGGCCGTTCCAGTTACCCGCATAGTTGCGCGGTGTATACATGCTGCCGTCTTCGTTACGGAAGACGACAGGTGAGTCGTAGAGCATGGTCGCAGGGGTGATAGCCTGCGAGTCGATGGCGGCGGCGTAATACAGGGCCTTGAACGCTGAACCCGGAGTTCGCCGTCCGGAAACGGCACGATTCAACTGATCGATGCGCTCGAACTGCGCACCACCGATCATGGCCGTGATATGGCCGTCGCGGTTATCAAGTGTAACGAGCGCACCCTGCACCTGATCCTGCTGCTGTGTCGAACGTCTCGAAATCTGATTCATGCGCGTGGCGTGATAAATACCGTCTGAGACATTCGGCGAAAAAAGCAGCGACGTCATGCTGATGATGGGAGCGATGCGTTCGTCGTAGAGCTCCTGTGCGGCTCTGCGGTTCTGCAGTCCGGAAACCTGCAGATCGGGGAGGTCAAACGTGAGGCCTAGAAGATCGAGGAGTGGAACGATGTCGCGCGAAGCTCGCGAGGTTGCAACCTCCCGGGCCCGGCGAACACTTGCGTTTGCTCTTTCGAGACCTTCCCGCAGATACTGTTCACCCTGTCTCTGATGGTCAAGATCGAGGGTTGTGTGGATTACGAGGCCGGCTCGGTTAATATCGACCGGACGACCGAGCAGAATGTCTCCCTGCAACTGTCCACGGACATATTCGCTGAAATAAGGAGCTTCGTCCGAGCGGTCGAGAAATGCGCTCGATATGTTCGACCGCGTAAAGTCGTAGTTCGCCCAGTATTCCTCGAACGAGAAATCCGCTTCGCTGCGACTGATATACCCTGCGTTGACAACTGCGTTGAGAATGACTCTCTGCATGTTGCGCGCACGTTCCGGATTTCGCAGCGGGCTGTACCGGGAGGGGTTCGCCAGCTGAATCACGAGCATTACCGACTCGGCGGGGGTGAGCTCCCGGGCCGAGTGACCAAAGTAGAACTGACTTGCGGCTTCAACACCATAGGTGTTGTGACCGAAATACATGCGATTGAGATACGCTTCGATAATTTCGTGTTTGGTCCATGTACGCTCCAGCTGGAACGCCCACCAGAGTTCCCGGATTTTTCGTGCAACCGAGATATCGTCCCGGTCGTCAAACATGTGCCCGGCGAGCTGCTGTGTTATCGTGCTCCCGCCTGATACGTAACGCCCGGCGAAAATGTTCCAGGCTGCGCGCACGGTTCCGCGTACGCTGAATCCGTTATGACGAAAAAAGTCCTGATCTTCACGAACGATCAGGGCGTAGATGAGATGGTTTGGAAGTTCGTCGATTGAGACAATGTCGCGTCGTTCGGCCGAGAAGAACTCGGTGATCAGCCGGCCGTGGCGATCGAGGACCTGGGACGGCAGGGCGAGCTCGCCGTCACCGAACTCGTCAATATTGCGGATATTGCGGGTGGAGGCAAGCGCGAGACCAAGTCCGATACCAACCGTTATCGCTATGAAGGCAGCAAAGGCTATAAGAACGTTCAGAAGCACCTTGCGACTACGAGGAAGGTTCATGGAATCAAATTACGTGGGGGCGTAAGTTTTGTCAAGACAAGCACCTGCGGCAGTCTCTGCTCGGGAACATGCCAAAAAAAGGGCCGGTTCTGCAGAACCGGCCCAACCGTTCGGTGTCGGCGTACTATAGTAAACTGGGAGGGGAACTAAAGCAGCCGACATTCATGATTATCGTCTCGCGACGAGAATCCTTAACTAAATTCTTACTCTGATTTCTGCCATTCGGCAAGGCCCCTGATACACGCCGGTTCAATCCTCGTCAGGGACCGATTCCTGCAGCTCAAAAATGTTGAGCAGAAGGCTCAGATCCGCCTGATATGACCGGCCGGATTCGGCGACAAAGTCCTGACTGACGCTGCGGTCTCCAATCTGAAAACGCAGGGTATTCGGCCCCGGCTCGACGTCGATTGTCGTGCCGATGCTACCGGTCAGCAGTCTACCATTAAGAGTAACCAGTGCACCGCGAGGTCCTGAGATCGTCAGGCGGGCCGGTAACGGCTCGAGTACAAGCTCGAGGGGCCGAATCCGTCCGCGTTCAACAGCGGTGGTCCTGGTGACGGTCTGATACCCTTCGGGTCTGAACTCGACGCTTCGGAAGCCGGATGCAAGGAAGACGCGTGACCGTTCGTCGGGAATCACGGACTCGCCGTCCACGCGCAGCTCGTAGTCTATTTCTGATAAAGAAATCGTTTCACCTGACCTGTCAACGAGATCCACTCTGAAAGCACCGATATCACGAGTGTACGGTTGAATCCTCAGCTGTATTTCCTCGTCCTGAAGGTATTCGGGAAAGGTCTTGCCGACAGGGAGGAAGGTTACCGCGAGAGGGTAGCCATCGGGACCTGGAATACGCTCCGGTCGGGTGGTTGCTGCGACCCGTATGCGCGGGTCTTCCTGTACTGGAATCCTGATCCTGGTGTTTGTGCGACTGATAAATGGTTCAAAATGAAGCCGCAGACCGCTGGTCGCGAGCGGGCCTTCATTCTGCGGATGCGCGGCCAGATTTCCGTACAGAAGAATCGCGATAGTCAGGTCTGTTCTTGAGGCGACTGCATGTGGAAGTTCAGCGTGCACCTCGATAGCGTCGAAAAAAAGCGGCTCGTCGATTTCAATCAGGACAATATCCGCGAGTCTCAGGGACAGTTCTATCGACTGTGGATCTGCAGCACGCACGAGACTGGTTCCGACGTATCGACCGACAACAGTTTCCGACGCGGAGACAGACAAGCCGGTGAACAGCAGTATTGTGATGGCGCGTATTAACAATCGGGGTCTGCTGATCATTTACCTGAGCCATCCTGTGCGACGGAAAAATATGCGATGTAGCTTATACTCACCGAAAGCCGCGAAGAAACTGTACCGGATCACGGGCCGTCCCCCGAACGCGAATCTCAAAGTGCAGATGCGGCCCCGTACTCAGTCCTGTGTTTCCTACTTCACCTATAATCATACCTGAAGTAACGTTCGCGTTCAACTCGCTGTGTATGCTGCGCAAGTGCCCGTAAAAACTCGTGAATATCTCATCGTGTTCAATGATAACGTAGTAGCCGTAGACAGGATCCCATCCGGCCGCTGCTACTGAACCTTCGCGTGCGGCGCGTACCGGGGTGCCTTCCGGTGCGACCAGATCGATACCGGTATGGTAGCTCGGTCGGTTCGTGAACGGGTGAATTCGTGCTCCGAATGCCGATGACATGCGGGTGAACTCGACAGGACTGCGGAACAGCACCCCCAGAAAGGCTCGTCGTTCATCCGCAGAAAAGTCAGTTCCCGGAAAAAAGGCAAATCGCAGACTCTCGTTTCCGACCGTGATAGTCACGAGCTGGTACTGATCGCGAGGGTCTCCGGAGCCTTCTGCTACACCGCTTCGGTCGGGATCCTGCGGTGGCAGGAAGGGGTCGCTCTCGGTCAGGAATGGATTCTGCTGTTCTTCGACGTCTTCCGGTGAAAGCCGTGCTGAAAGCATGTACTCGAGGTCGGTATGTGGCTGCAGGGGAACAAATACCCCCGGCTGGTTCGGTATCAGTATTGCGTCGGTATCGGTTGGTAACTCGGCGGAGCGAAGGCGATTAATCGTTGCAAGAGTCGACTGGGGCAGGGTGGTTCGGGAGGAAAGCCGAAAAAAGCTGTCACCAGGCTGAAGATGGTAACGGAACAGAAAAAGCGGTGGACGCTCGCTGCCGCGTTGAGCTGCCTGACGAGAACTCTGTATGTCCTCCTGCAGTTGAGCAAAGAGTAGATCTGAGCGATTCAGCTCCCCGATAACCGGGTATTCTCCGTACACAGGTGCGAGAGACACGAGGACGAAACATGTGACCAGGACCGTATGTCGAAAAGTACCGAAACCGCGATCATTCACGACCAGTGCTCCCTCCTCCGGCGGCAAATCCAATGGAAGCTACGAGGGCGGCGAGCAGAGGGAGTGCACCGGCCAGTCCTGTGTAGGTGTATACGAGCAGCGTGGCATAGGCGCCGACTGCTGCCAGTGCGGTTGCAATCCACACTGCTCCGGATCTGCGCCTGTGATGCGACGAACTGTGACTGCGGCGGCGAAAACTCCCGAGCAGCCAGACCGCTATTGCGACAGCGCTTACGGTGAGCACGACGATTCCGTACACAGCAGGTGCCCGTGTTGCTAAAAACCAGAGGGGGAGAACAATGCCTCCAGATATGATGATGATCGCTACAAAGGCGATCATGGGAGCGGCGAGGGTTTTTCCGATGCGGTTCCATCCACGCGCGATCCTCAAACGGATACGTTTCTGATTCATGAAATCTATCTGATCCTGGTCGATGAATTCTGAAGCGCTTCGCGCCTCTGTGCGAAGCGTTCTGACGCCTCGAGATTACCCGTCGCGTAAGAAAGGTCCTCGAGGGCCAAAAGCGCCTGTATCATTCCGCTGGCCGAGGATATACTCTCGTACACCGCGAGCGAACGCGTCAGGTAGTCGAGTGCGTCCTCCATCCGTTCCATGCGAAAGGATATCATTCCGAGAGCATACAGATCTGATGCTATACCGCGTGGATTCTCCATAGCACGGTCCAGATCGAGAGCCTCTTCGGCAAACACAAGTGCGTCCTCGTAGTTACCCCGTCGTGATTCGACCGATGCGAGCATAAACAGGTTTGCGGCCAGTTCGCGTCGTCGGTTCAACTGCCTGTTTAACGACATTGCTTCTTCAAGAAGAACTCGTGCATCGTCAAGACGGCCTGATGAGGCATGTGTACTTCCAAGGTTGTGCAGTACCACAGTCCGTTCAGCTTCGCGATCCGTTTCGTTGAAAAGCTCAAGCGATACTTCGAATAAAGCGAGTGCCTGCCCGAAATTACCCTGCTGAAGATTGAGCTCTCCCTGATTGTTGATTGCAAGTGCGCGCACGCGCGTGCTTCCGATTCGCTGTGCGATCTGTTCTGCTCGCGCATACTGTTCGGCGGCCGTCTCAAAATCTCCCTGCGCCTGCCAGGTGCGACCGATGGAATTATGCATGTCCGCAACACCCTCGCGCTCATCGACAGACGTGTTCAGGGTCAGTGCCAGCTCGAAAAAGGCTCTCGCCTGCTCGTAATCGGCGCGATCGAAGGCTGCATTCCCGTAACCGGCGAACTGTGCCGCACGATTCCTGGTGAGCCGTACCTCATCCGGCTCGCGAGGTGTGCTCGAGCAGGAAATAAACAGAAGAAACAGCAGCGAGAGAAGGATCAGGCGTTTCATCAGAATTGTGCCTCCCGGAAGCTTTCGACGTTCGACGGCTGATCGATTCGCTCGGGAATTCCTCCGCGAAGGAGCGGATTATTCCTCAGGCCGGTAAGCACATCCTGTCCGACGATGATCGCTTCGCGACCCTCCTCAATAATCGCCGCAAACTGTGGTGTCTGTGACCCGGCGAATCGGGCCACTTCGTTCAGTTCATCGAGGGTGGAATTGATCGAGGCGAAAATATCGAGTATCTCGTCAAAGAGTACGTTATCGTCGTCAAACAGGGTCGCAAGTGTTCCGCTTGCGCCGAGCAGCCGCGGCACAATGCCGGCCGGGTCCCGGAACTCATCGCTCGCAGCTGCTGCGTTGTCGGCGATGCGGTTGACCGACACAAGGAGGTCATCGCTGCCTGCAAGCAGCGATTCGGTCTGCTCAAGACGGGCTTCGACAGTGGAAAGCAGGCTAAGCACCTGCGCAACGGTCTCGGCGACAGGGCCTTCAGTCACAGTTCCGTCGAGCGTACCGGCGAGGGTATCGAGAATCAGTTCCGTCGATCCGAGAATCTCCGAGATGCTGGCGAGCAGGGGGTCCAGCTCGGCGAGTACGGTCGAAATGGGGTCGGGCGGCTGTGACCGTTCCACAAAACCGACCTCTCGAATGGCGCGGCCGATCTGGCTGTTCCATTCCGGAATCACGCTGAACTGCTCGAGCGGCTCACTCGAGCGCGTCCCCCGATGAAGGACGAGTGTTCCGCCAAGGATGGGGTTGGAGGCCAGCTCCACGAGTGACCCTTTCGTTACGAGGTGTACATAGCGTTCCCGAATGTTGAAGGTTACATCGACATTGTTGTCTTCGTTGAGGGTGATGTTTGTAACGCGGCCAACCTCAAATCCGCGAAAGTCGACCGACATGCCTATGTTCAGACCGCTGGCCGAGCTGAGTTCGGTTGAGTACTCATATCGAGGCTCAAACCAGCCCTGGCCGGTACCGATTGCGACCATAAGGACAATGACGAACAGGACTGCGAGAATGGTAAACGCGCCGACGATCTGTGTGGCAAAGCGTATTCTGAACTTCACGCTGTCATCCTCCTCGACCTTGCGTGTCGATTGCTGCTGATCGCATAGCTATCCCTCATCATCGATCTCTCCTAACAGGGACAGGATATCACTGTCGAATGTAGCCGCCTGATCGAGCACATCCGACACAATATCACGGACGACCGGATTATCTGAAGCGGCCACCCGGTCCGGGGTTCCGTGTATCAGCAGTTCTCCTTCATCGATCACGATAATCTCGTCTGCGAGCTGGGAAACCACGGTGGCGTTATGGCTGACGACAACCAGTGTCGTGCCGTCGTCCTTCAACTGCCGTAACATACTCAGAATGCGATCGACTCCGGTCCGGTCGACGAACGTTGTTGGTTCATCAAGAATGAGCAGTTTCGGTTCGGTAAGAATTGCTCTAACGAAGGCAACGAGCTTCGCCTCTCCGGCGCTCAGGGAAGCAGGTCGGAGATTCAGGTCGTCGGTGAAGCGGATTCGTTCTACAGCCCGCCGGATCTTTTTATCCCGTTCAGCGTTGCTGAGCTCAGGGTAGTGCTGTTCCAGCGGCAATGCCAGATTCCGGTACACACTCATATTCTGCCAGAGTGCTGCGTCCTGAAACACGAAACCGCAGACTTTTCGTAGTCGGCGGAGCTCCCGGTTGTTTAAGGGGCCGAGCAGGCGACCGAAAATCCTGACCTCCCCCGATGTCGCGGGAATGACGCCCGAAGCCGCCTTGATAAAGGTTGACTTACCCGACCCGGAACGTCCCATGACCGCGACCGTGCTGCCCTCGCGTATCTTTACGGAAATGCCGCGCACCGGTGTGAAATTCTCGAACTCCACTACCAGGTCTTGTGTGTTCAGTGCCAACCCTGCATCGTCTGCCATTGCTGTCTGCTCCTACAAGTAGCTCACGAGGGTAATGGCAGCATTCGCAATCACCGTAAGCGTGATGCCCTGTCCGACCGCTTTAATGGCCCGGATTGGCACTTCGGTTCCCGCTCGCTCGACCGAAAGCCCCTGATATGTTGCAACGCTCCCTATGATTATCCCGAAGACAATGCTCTTCGCGAAACTTGCGATAAAATCCCGGAGCGTTACTGAACCGTAGAGTCCGAACAGGTACTCTTCCAGAGCGAGCGGCTGAACAAGCTGTGTAACGAGAAATGAACCGACAAGACCGAAGAAGTTGAAGTAGATGTTCAGGAGTGCGAGCGAAATGACCACACCGAGAACCCGTGGCACCGCGAGGTAGGTGATCGGATTCAGGCCCGTTGCCATATATGCCTCGATCTGATGATCAACGACCATCCCGCCGAGTTCGGTCGAAATAGCCGTGCCGGAGCGTGCGATCACTATGAACGCAGTCAGAATGGGTCCAAGTTCCCGGGTAATGACGGCAATCAGTATTGTGTATATGAGCTGCCCCTGCCCGAGCTGCGGCAGAATTGAAAGACCCTGTATGATGATTACCGCACCGATGGCGAGGCTGAGTACCGCAACGATGCTGAGTGCGTTAACTCCGGTAAACAGGATCTGCATCTTGAGCACGCCGCCACCGCCGCCACGGCGCTGCATTCGAAAATACGCAGGTATGTTGCGGACTATTTCGACCATGAATCCGAGAGCGTACAAGAGCTCTTTCGGCGCGCGCAGAACGCGCTCGCCTACTGCTTCAAGCATGGAACTTCCTTTTTGCCTGTAATCCTGATACTTCATTTCCATAATACGTGGCTGTGCGTGCTGCGGCAACACGTAACAACGGCGAGAAACTAACCACGGTCGCGGACAGTTATGGCAGGAATCCCGGAGCCGAGATATGCAATCTTGCAATTCCTTCGTGACGCGTTTAGACTTTCGATTGTTCGTGATAGGAGAAATCAAGACGTGCCCCGAGCAATGACCTACAAACCCGGTTCCGTCATATATTTCAGGGGTGATGTCGGCGATAAAATTTATGTTCTCAAGAACGGACGCGTTATGTTGACGTCAGAGGACATTGAGACTGGCGAAGAGATTCAGGAGCGTGTCGGTGTGGGAGAGTTTTTCGGCGTGAAAAGTGCGTTCGGAAAATATCCCCGGGAAGAGAACGCTCAGGTGCTGTCGCCTAGCGACGTCATCATTTTCTCGGTTTACGAGTTTGAACAGTACGCAGCGGCAAACACTCGTGTGGTTCTCAAGATGTTGAAGGTCTTCAGCACGCAGCTCCGGCGGATTCACACGAAGGTAACCAATCTTCTCGATCAGGCGGAGCAGGTTGATCCGGAACTCGGGCTGTTTCGCATAGGCGAGTACTATCATCGACGACGACAGTACAGCCAGGCGAAGTACGCCCTTGAGCGCTATCTGGCAATTTATCCGAACGGGCGGAGCTCAAAGCAGGCACGCGAGCTGCTTTCAGAGGTTTCATCCCACGCCGAGCGCTACAGCAGCGAGCAGACGGGTTCAGGCGGACATGGAGACACGGATGAACTGTCGGATCTCGGCAAGCGTTACCTGAAGGCCGTGAATCAGTTCGGAAACGGCGACTACGATGCCGCTTTCAACCTCTTTCGTGCGGTTGGTCAGGAATCAGGCGAGCATGGCGAGTACGGTCTGAAAAGTCTGTACGAAGCGGGACGCTGCCTTCACGTACTCGGGAGACACGACGAGACCATACGGCATTTCACCGCACTGCTGCAGAAATATCCGAAAATGGAGCAGTTACCCTGGGCTCTATATTTCATCGGAATATCGTACAAAGAAAAGAACGAACACGACCGCGCCTTGAGTTTCCTCCGAAAGGTACAGAGTATGGCGGGCAACGACGCGGATTTGCGCAAAAAAGCTTCGAACGCGATAAACGCGCTGGAATCGGAGTAGGTGATGAACACGAATCTGCCGGCATTTGAACGATTTGCAGTGTATTTCGACCCGGGACAGATCATATTCTGTGAATACGAGCCAGGGGATTCCTTTTACCTCATACAGGAGGGCAGGGTACAGATTACCAAGATAATGGGGGATCTGGAAAAGACCATAGACGTGCTGAACCCGGGTGAAATTTTCGGTGAGATGGCGATCCTGGAAGACTCTCCCCGTTCGGCGAGCGCAGTTTCCGTTGACCGGGTAAAGGCGCTGCATTTTAACAAGGCCAATTTCGAGATACTCATGCAGGGCCAGCCGCAGATCGCTCTGAAACTGCTCAAGCTGTTTACGAAGCGTATCTACGACCAGAGACGCCGTTTTATGATTCTGACCCTGTCTGATGTAAGCGCCAAGGTAGCAGATGTGTTTCTCATGCTCGATGAGACCGGCATGGCCACAGAGGCCGACGAGGAGCGACGGGTCTTCCGTGTCAGCATTGACGATGTTGCGCATTGGGCCGGCATAAATACAGATCGTTGCCGGGAGGTGCTTCATCACTTTTCAACGCAGCGACGCGTCATTCTCGGAAAGTCCAGCATTACGGTGAGTAATATCAACGAGCTGATCCGCTTTGTTTCAACGAGGCGCAAGAAAGACGGCTCATAACCGGTTCCTGCTGCAGTCTGTATTGACAACGACCGGTAACCCCGTAGGCTTAACGTGTGGGTATTATCGACAGTGTGGGTACGGCGTGCAGACGATTGCCCGCCACCCTGTTTTCGACTCATCGTGATGCCGAGCTGGCTCCCGTGCAGGTGCGTGTAACGCTTATCGCCCTGTACAGCATCGTCATCGTCAGCCTCCTCACCGCTCCCTACAACATCGTTATGGACCTGCGCGAGGAAGAGTATTTTCTCGCGTTCACACAGCTGCTGTATCTCGGGATTCTGATTTCGGGGCTGATTTCGTTCTGGTACAGCGGGCAGGTCAGAGTCATACGCTCATCGTTCACTTTTGCGGTGTTCATCCTCATCGCCGGAATTGGCGTCGGGGGCGGTGGGGTGCGGGGGCTTGGTTACCTGTATATCATCGGCAGTTACGGTGTGCTGTTCCTCATACTTGGCCGTCTCGGGGCCATGATTGTTCCGGCCCTGGTATTTCTCGCTGCTCTGCTGAACATCGTGTTCGCCAACTATGGCCCGATCTCCTATCTGAACGATCCGGAGTTTGCCGTCCGTTATCTGATTGTTATCGGTGTCGCTTCATCGCTCGGTGCTGTGACAGCATATTATCAGCACCAGGTCTTTCGCTACTTCTATCATCTTGCGTATACGGATGAGACGACCGGTCTTGCAAACCGAAGTCGTTTTGAAGCGAGGCTTGACCGGCAGATCCTGAAGCAGCATCGCCTTGAGTTTCCGGGGTTCAGCCTGGTCGGGTTAAAACTTCTCGACTTCGCCCGTATAAATACATTTCACGGGTCTGAGTATGGTGATGCGCTTTTATCGGAGCTGGCGTACCGCATACAGACCCTTTGCGGGAATCACGGCGTGCCTTCCCGGTACAGTGGGACCGTCTTTCTCTGTCTTGTCCCGTGGACCGAGCCGTATGAGCTGGAAGATTTCGGCCGGAAACTCGTCGAGTCGGTACAACGTACGTTTTCTCGTGGTACGCAGTCTGTCAGTGTGCAGGCGCTCGCATCGGTGACCATCTATCCCAAGGACGGAGACTCGGGCGCCAAGCTGATCGCGAATCTCATGGGCAGCTTCGTGCATCTGAGGGATTACCCCGGTTTTGTAGCGTTCTTTGACGAAAACCTGTACCGACTTGAGGCGCACCGCTATGCAGTCGTGCAGCAGCTGCGCGGAGCAATAGAGAACCAGGAGCTGACGCTCAGGTTTCAGCCGAAACTGCTCGTTGAGGACGGTAGCTGTCGGGGGGCGGAAGTGCTTCTGCGGTGGAAAAACTCAATTCTCGGGGACATCGGACCTGATGTGTTTATCCCCCTCGCCGAACAGGCTGGTTTTATAAACGACATCACGCGATGGGTGATCCGCACTGCCGTGACTGCGGTCGAGCGCGTGTATCGTGAGCTCACGGCGGATGTACTCGGCCACGGGTTTGTTCACGCGATCAACCTGTCGCCACTCGATCTTGGGGATCCGGACTTTCCCGACTTCATCGCCGGTATTCTCGAGAACACCGATCTTCCGGCCGGAGCTCTGGAGTTTGAAATAACCGAAGGCGTGATGATGGACGATAATCCTGCGATTCAACGGTCGCTTGAGTGCATTCGGCAACACAGGTTCCGGCTTGCAATCGATGACTTCGGTACGGGTTACTCGAGTCTGAGTTATCTACACAGGCTGCGAATTCAGAACCTGAAGATCGACAAGAGCTTTGTCGCCGGTCTCTCCGAAGAGAACCCGGATTCACCGGTGATTGATGCCATGCTGGCAATGGCGCGTTCGCTGAATGTCGAAACAACCGCCGAAGGAATCGAGACCGAGTTTCAGAAGGATTATCTGAATGAACGGGGGTGCACGTTCGGTCAGGGCTGGTTGTACGCGAAACCGCTCGAAACCGAATCGTATATCGCGTGGTTGAAAGAAAAAGCCAGAAGTGGGAATTGAACCCACGACCTGCTCATTACGAGTGAGCTGCTCTACCGCTGAGCTATCCTGGCGAGTAAACCGACATTCCTGCCGTCGGCCGCTAATGTAGATCAAAGACGCGGTGAAGTTCAAGCGACTACAGCCGTACTCATCAAGATACCGTCCGAAGAATCCGATAAGAGTACAAGAAGAGGAGAGATCATAGTGATCAGAGGATGGTATACCGGTGCGAGCGGAATGCAGGCTCAACAGCGGCGTCTGGATACGGTCGCAAACAATCTCGCGAACGTGAATACGGCTGGTTTCAAGCGGGATACCAATGTTCATAAGGCCTTCCCGGAGTTGCTCATCCGGCGCCACAACGATAACGGCGTGCGAACACTGCCGCTTTCGGGACTTGATCCTGTTCTCGGTTCATTTGATACTGCGCCGGTCGTCGGTCGGCTTGGTTCAGGTGTGGAAACGAACGAGATTTATACGATTTTCGAGCAGGGAGCTCTTCGGGAGACATCGAACCCCTTTGACCTTGCGCTCGACGGTGACGGCTTTTTCCTCGTCGACACCCCTCGTGGTGAGCGAATGACGCGGAACGGCAGTTTTCAGCTTGGCCCCGAAGGTATTCTCGTTACGAACGAAGGGTTTCCGGTGCTCGGAGAGAACGGGTACATTTTTATCCGGGAGAACAATTTCCATGTGGACGAAGACGGCCGCGTCTTCGAGAATCCCGAGTTTGCGGATGATCCCGACCGCCTTGTATCCATGCGCGAAAATCAGTGGACGGACTCGGAAGAAGTTGACCGCCTGCAGCTTGTCTCGGTCCGTCGAGTGAGATATCTCGAAAAGCAGGGGGGTAGTCTCTGGAATACGACCTGGGAGAGCGGTGACGCGCAGATCCTCCCGGCGGGAAGTCGTCCGGGTGTTCTTCAGGGTTTCGTAGAGACTTCCAACGTCAACCCGGTATCGGAAATGGTGCAGATGATAGAGGTAAACAGAGCCTACGAGGCAAACCAGAGAGTCATTCAGACACACGACGAAGCGACACAGCAGCTCCTGAACACCGTGCTGCGCGTGTAACATACAAGGCTACAGGAGATTCGAGTACATGGTACGCAGTTTATACACCGCAGCAAGCGGCATGAACGCTCAACAGTTCAACATAGACACAATCTCGAACAACCTCTCGAACGTGAATACCTTCGGGTTCAAACGTAATCGGGCGGATTTCCAGGATCTGATCTATCAGACCATACGCATGGCCGGAACCCCCGCGACCGAGGTTACCCTCGTACCGGTCGGTGAGCAGGTCGGTCACGGTACACGGGTATCAAGCACCCAGAAAATATTCCAGCAGGGATCACCTCGAGAGACCGGGGTTCCAACTGATTTCGCCATAGAGGGCGACGGGTTTTTTCGCGTCCTCGATTTTGATGGCGATTATTCCTACACCCGTGACGGCAGCTTCAAGATCGACGCGAACGGTCAGCTGGTCACGTCTGCGGGCTATCGCGTTGTTCCCGAGATCATTATGCCTGAGGGTTTCATACAGGACAGTGTTAACGTAACACAGGAAGGACGCGTCTTCGTCTCGGTTCCTGAGCTCGACGACCCCATAGAGGTCGGTCAGCTGGAATTGTACAGATTTGTGAATCCGGCCGGCCTGAACGCGGTCGGGGGTAACCTTTTTCGCCCTGGTGCAGCGAGCGGTGATGCGATTGCAGGGCTTCCGGGCTTTGACGGGATGGGGCGGATACTTCATCGCTTCATCGAAAACTCAAACGTGTCGGTTGTCGACGAGATGGTCAACATGATTGTCGCACAGCGGGCATACGAGATGAACTCCCGCGCCATACAGACGAGCGATGACATGCTCGGTATCGCAAACGCATTAAAGCGTTAGTATCGTGAAAGGATTGGGGCGAAATGACAGGAATTGAAGCAGTACTTGCA
>SKXQ01000053.1 GCA_007128315.1 Spirochaetaceae bacterium
CAACCAGTTTGCTGCTCCCGTGACCGTCAGAACAACCGTAACGGCGAGTCCGAGACCGTTTGATGACTTGAGATCCTTGGAAATGGCGATAAAGGAGCACATGCCCAGGAAGTTCGCGAGAAGAATATTACTTGTGAAAATAGAGGCAAAAAACAGTGAGAATAATCCGATGTCAGGCGCGTTCATGCGGCAGCCTCCTCATGGTTCATGATTGTTTTTCCTATCCAGATAATGACACCGAGAAAGAAAAAGGCACTCGGAGGCATTGCCATGATGATCCAGGGTTCGAACCAGTTCGGCATAATACGAAAGCCGAACAGCGAACCAAAGGCGAGAATCTCTCTGAAAAAGGCGATCACGAGGAGGACTCCCATGTAGCCGGACGCCGATGTGATCCCATCCCAGAGACTTAAGCCCGGACCGTTGCTTTGGGCGAAGGCCTCTGCCCGCCCCATAATGATACAGTTAGTAATAATGAGTCCGACATACGGTCCGAGCGCTTCGTGTATGTCCGGCATATATGCCCGAAGGACGATATCGACGATGATTACGTAGAAGGCGATAATCAGGACCTGAACCATCATACGGACTTTCCTTGGAATCAGTCCCTTAATGATGCTCACCGTAAAATTCGACATCATCGTCGTGAAGATCACGCCGATTGACATAATGAAGGTGTTGGTCAGAAGATTTGTTACCGCAAGAGCCGAACAAATCCCGAGGACCTGCATGAAAATGGGGTTGCTGTGCCATAAATTGTCGGTGAGTATTCCGCCGACTGTTTTAGGTGCTGTATCACTCATGCGTCTCTGCCTCCAAGTAGCTCGCGAAATCTCTGCATAGCATTATTGAGTATTCTTTCCATTGAATTAGACGTTCCAGTTGCTCCGGTGATCGCTGCGACCTGGCCATCGCCCGTCGAACCGCCGCGAACGACCTCTATGCTGCCTTCAGGAACCGGTCGGTCGCGAAACTGCTCTTTCCACTGATCCTCGGTAATCCGACCGCCAAGACCTGGAGTCTCTTCATGGCTTATGATCTCGATACCAAAGATGTTTTCAAGTGATGAGTCCATTGCGAGAATTCCCACGATGGGTCCCCACAAGCCGGATCCTCTGAAAGACATCGCGTAGATCCTGTTTCCGTCTTTCTCCGTAATGTACACGATGGTGCCGTCGATTTCGTCCTGTTCCACGTCTTCGAACAGGCTCAGTACTTCTTCGTCGCTCTGATACGAGATCCCCATTGCGTTCAACACGGCGCGCTGCTGGGCGACGATCTGGTTTTGTCGGACCTGCTCCGCGGTAAGGTCGTTCGCTACCGCGAGTATGGCTACAAAAACGAAGCAGACAGCGAAGGTGAAAACAATCGTATATATGAGACTCTGCTTGTTCATGCTGCTGCCTCCTTTGGCTTTGTAGACGTCTTTGCCGGTTTCGCTGCCTTCTTTTTCCTGGGGGCTGGCATTAACTCGTCCAGCAGCGAAGAAAACACGTTGGCTACGAACACACCGAAACTGAGTCCGGCGTTGAAATCGGTGAAGACGCGCACGAGTATGCTGATTGTTCCGATCAGAACTCCGTATATCCACTGCGCCGATTTTTTATTTGGAGCGGTGATTGGATCGGTCGCAAAGTAGAAGGCACCAAACCAGATGCTTCCCGAAAGCATGGCGTAATGCGGTGCAACGTCTGACACCCCTGCCCAGAACAGACCTGCACTCAATGCAAGGGCGCCGAGAAGCGTGGACACAACGAGTCGCCACTGGGCTGTCTTGGTGAAGACCAGGTACAGACCGGCAACGGTGATCAGAAGGATTGAACTTTCACCCATCGATCCTGCGCGAGTTCCGATAATCAGGTTCCAGATGTCGGGGAGAGTACCGTTCTGCATCTGTTCGAGTGGTGTGGCTGCAGTTATAAGGTCTACTCCTGCTTCACCCGTACCGAAACCACCGGCTTCCATCCATGCACTCGCAAACGGCGCTGCGAATGCAATCCAGATGAAAAGTCGTCCGCCTATAGCCGGATTAAACACGTTTCTGCCGAATCCGCCGTACATTTCCTTGACCACGGCCACGGCAAAAACGATTCCGATGACGGAGATCCACACGGGAAGTGCCGGGGGTAGAGAAAGGGTGAACAGGGCACATGTCACGAGCACTGCCTCGCTTACTTTCTTTCCACGCTTTCGCTCAAATATATACTCGGTGAGGATTCCGGCGGCAAATATAACCGCCGTATGCGCGAGCACGCGCCATCCGTACAGATAAAGAGCCATTAAAAAGAGGGGTATCAGCGAGTAAACGACCCTTCTCATTACCTTCTGTTTCTGGAAGATAGTATCGTACACAGTGCCTCCTGCTCGTGTTTCAACAGACTTGCTTGACTCGGAGCGTATCAAATCTGTACTTGATATTTTTTATTCGATAATTTTGATTCGATACGCAATATACTAAATCGCAACACGCGTGTATAGAAGTCAGCGAAGAAAGACTCTCATATTTCGCGCGCATTGGAAAAGCGGGTTTTGCGGTTTCACGCGATGAAACGGTGGTGTTTGGTTCGCATTTGGCAGTGTTCGGCACGACGTATATAATCTTGTCGTGCTCGATCTGAATGAAACGGCGGTCTACCGAAGTCCTGAAACCGATCCCGCGTATAATCTCTCGGCTGAAGAATGGATTCTTGATCATTGCCCCTTTCCCTCTTTGATTCTTTATGAGAATTCCGGGTCAGTCGTCATGGGTAAAAATCAGAATCCCTGGCTCGAATGTGCCCCGGACATCATCGCGGGCACGCACACTCCAGTTCTGCGAAGGATCAGCGGTGGGGGGACGGTTGTGCACGGCCCCGGTAATCTGAACGTCGGATTTGTCGTCGGAAGGGGCGGATTTGACCGACGAAAACAACTTCTCCTGATCGCCGAAGCCCTCTCGAAGGTGGGGATCTCCGCTGAGGTGACAGATCGTGGTGACATATACGTCGATGATCGCAAAATCAGTGGCAACGCGATGTGTTACCGACACGACAGAGTGCTTCATCACGCAACTGTGCTGGTGAATGCTGATTTGAAAGGTCTGTTGCCGGCAATACGGCCCGCAGATGTACGTCTGACAACACACGCCATCGCGTCGCAACGCGCAATCGTGGCAAATCTCACCGATTTTAACCCTGATCTTACGATAAAAAGCGTTATAGACCTCATTGTGTCTGAGTTCATGAATGTGTACCCTGATGCAGATGATAGATTTTTTCCAGATCTCGACAACGAATCGCTTCAGGCGATAGTTCTCAGACATAAAAGCTGGGATTGGGTATTTGGCAGGACCCCACGGTTCCGGTATTGTGTAGCGGAGGATGCGTGCATCACGGTGGTGTCCGGACGGATCCAGTCCGCTACCAGAGAAGATATCTGCGCGCGCGCAGGCTACCGTGTCGGAGATAAGTTCGACCTTAGAGTAATCTAGACGGTATACTGTGTTTGATAAAAAGAATGGATAAACGGAAACACAATTTTTTTGACCAGGAGCGACAACACATATGGCCAGTAAGAGTAAAAATGACACCAAGTCGGGTTCCGACTCGGCTGTTTCGATGAACCTGAAGTCCTACAAAAAGGACTTTCTTTTCAGCGCCTTGGAAAAGATGCTGCTCATCCGCCGGTTTGAGGAAAAGTCGGCACAGATGTACGGCCTTCGCAAGATCGGCGGGTTCTGTCACTTGTACAACGGCCAGGAAGCCGTTGCGATTGCGGCGGCGATGGCTGCTGACATGTCGCGGGATTACATGCTTACTGCATACCGTGATCACGGTCACGCGCTTGCGTGCGGCATGGATCCGAACGTTGTCATGGCAGAGCTGTATGGAAAGATTACGGGCTGTTCGCGCGGTAAGGGTGGATCCATGCACATGTTCGATGTCGAGAAGCATATGCTCGGCGGTAACGGGATTGTCGGTGCACAAATCCCTATCGCGACCGGCGTTGCCTTCGCGGAGATGTACAAGAAGAAGGTGCTTGGCCAGAAGGATGCAGGGGTCGCCCTCTGTTTCTTCGGTGACGGAGCCGTGCACCAGGGTGCTTTCCACGAAAGCCTGAATCTCGCAGGAGTCTGGAAGTTACCGGCGGTCTACATGGTCGAGAACAATCGGTTCGGCATGGGATCGGCTGTTCACCGGGTCAGCGCCGTGGAAGACTTCGAGATTAAAGCGGTCGGATATAACATCGACGGAATGCAACTCGACGGAATGAGCTTCATTGATTGCTACGAAGGTATAGGGAAAGCAATCGAACGGGCACGAAAAGACTCGGTTCCAACGCTCATCGATATCAAGACATACCGGTACAAGGGGCACAGTATGAGTGACCCGGCCAAATACCGCACTAAAGACGAACTTGACAAGTTCAAGGCTCAGGATCCGATAGAGTTGTTGAAGTCCGCCATGAAAGACGCAGGCATGATCACCGACGAGGATTATCAGAACCTCGACAAGCAGATTAAACAAACGGTACAGGAAGCGGTAGATTTCGCTGAAAATTCCGATGAGCCGGCGATCGAAACGATATATGAGGACGTTTACGTCTGATTCGTACGATACCGCACTGTCAGGCCGCCAGAACGGTCGGCAGCTTTTTGTCTTAAATACCGAGGAGAAAACAATAAATGGCTGAAATAGCAATTCGGGACGCGTTGAATCAGGCGATAGACGAAGAAATGGCCCGGGACAAGACTGTCATGATCATGGGTGAGGAAGTTGCCGAGTACGAGGGTGCATACAAGGTTACCCGTGGTCTCTGGAAAAAGTACGAAAGTCCGCGCGTTCTCGACACACCGATTACGGAGAATGGATTTACAGGCGTCGGAATCGGAGCCGCGCTTGTCGGATTACGGCCTATCGTGGAGTGGATGACGTTCAACTTCTCAATACAGGCGCTCGATCAGGTTATCAGTAACGCAGCGAAAATGAGACATATGTCGGGTGGCCAGCTTAAGGTACCTATCGTGTTCCGTGGCCCCAATGGTCCGGCTGAGTATCTCAGTTCGCAGCACAGCCAGGCTATTCAGAGTTTCTACGCGCATATCCCCGGCTTGAAGGTTGTCGCACCGTCAACAGCCTACGATTCGAAGGGGCTTCTGAAAACGGCTATACGCGACGATAATCCGGTAGTCTTCATGGAAGCCGAGATGATGTATTCCTGGACCGGTGAGGTTCCGGAAGAAGAGTACACGGTTCCTTTCGGCAAAGCCGCTATCCGGCGCGAAGGCGACGACGTAACCCTTATCAGTTTCTCGCGTCCGATGCGACTCCTTGAGGAGGCTGCGGATGAGCTCGCTACGCAGGGTATCAATGCCGAGGTGATCGATCTTCGATCCCTGCGACCGCTCGATGAAGATACAATCTATGCGAGTGTGCGAAAGACCAACAGAGTCGTCGTTCTCGATGATGCCTGGCCGGTGGCGAGTTTCGGATCCTACGTCGCCTGGTTAATTTCGCGAAACTGCTTCGATGAACTCGACGCTCAGGTAGAGCTGGTTCATGCCGAGGATGTTCCGATGCCGTACAACCACAACCTCGAGCTTGCGGTGCAGGTGTCGACCGAAAAGGTCGTCAAGGCAGCCAAGCGCGTCCTTTATATGGAGTAGAAACATGGCTGAAAAAGTAATGATGATAGCGCTTTCGCCTACGATGGAAGACGGGAGCATAGTCAGCTGGAGCATGAAGGAAGGAGACAGTGTCTCATCGGGGGACGTTCTCTGCGAAGTCGAAACCGACAAGGCTACCATGGATTACGAGTCCACGCAGGAGGGCACCCTTCTGAAAATCGTGAAGGGTGAAGGGTCAAGTGCAAAGGTCGGGGAGACGATCGCAATAATCGGTGAGGAAGGCGAAGACATCAGCGACCTCGAAAAGGAAGCTGAAGGCGGCACCGGAACAGAAAGCGAAAAGACCGGTGACGGTGAAACGTCCGGGAAGACCTCAAATGGATCTGTGGATCCGAAACAGACAAAAGCTAAAGCGGACGACGCCAAGTCGCCTGAGAAGGCAGATAAGGCGACAGCTCGTGACGACGGGAAGTCAGCATCACGGGGTGCGGCCACCGGTCAGAGTGGTATCGTGAAGGCTTCGCCGCTCGCACGCAAGATAGCATCCGATAAAGGTATTGATCTATCGCAGGTGTCCGGAAGCGGTCCGGGTGGACGCGTCGTAAAATCGGACGTGGAGTCCTTCGAGAGTGCATCTGCATCAGCCGCGAGTTCGCGGGGAGGCGCCGGCGTCATGGTATCGGCACCGGGCGAGGATCGCACCGTGCAGGTCAGTCGCATGCGCGCAACGATCGCCAAACGCCTTGCAGAGAGTAAGTTCGGAGCGCCGCATTTTTACCTGAAACTGTCCGTGGATATGACAGGAATCATGGATGCAAGAACACGCCTGAACGCGGAACTTCCCGAAAAGGTGGGTCTGAATGCTTTTATCATCAAGTTCGCCGCCGAGGCACTTAAGCGGCATCCCTCGGTTAATGCAAGCTGGAATGAAGACACAATCACTGAGTTCGCCAGCGTCGACATTGGTCTGGCCGTCGAGATGAAGTCCGGTGGTCTTATTACACCAGTGGTGCGCAACTGCGGTAACAAGGGTATAGTCCAGATTGACAGTGAGCTCAAGGATCTGATTGCACGCGCACGGGATGGTGGTCTCAAACCCGAAGAGTACAACGGCGCAACGTTCAGTATCAGCAATCTCGGCAGTTTCGGTATCGAAGAATTTACCGCGATCATCAATCCTCCGGGCAGTGCAATCCTCGCGCTCGGGACGACCAGAAAGACAGCGGTTTTTGATGAGTACGATGACATGAAGGTTGTGCCGGTCATGAAAATGACGCTCAGTTGTGATCACCGGGTTGTCGATGGCGCAAGCGGTGCCCGATTCTTCTCGGACCTTCAGAAGATGATGGAAGATCCCGCGAGAGCGTTGTATTAGAGCTGGAGGCAGTAATATATGGTTACACAGAATGATTATGATGTACTGGTAATCGGGGCAGGGCCGGGCGGTTACGTCGCCGCTATTCGTGCTTCACAGCTCGGCCTGAAGGCCGCTGTTGTGGAAAAAGACAAACCTGGCGGAGTCTGCCTGAACATTGGTTGTATACCGTCAAAGGCCCTCATTCATCACGCTGAGACATTCATGCATCGCACTGATCTGGAGGATTTCGGCGTGAAGGTTGATACGTCAAAGTTCAACTACGAGAAGGTCTACGAGCGCAGCAGGAACGCAGCGGATACGCTGAGTAAAGGTGTCAGCGGACTGATAAAGCGCAACAAGATCGACTATATCGAAGGTGAAGCAAAGTTCGAGTCAAAGAACACGGTAGTCGTTACAAGCTCGAAAAATGAAAGCCGAAAAGTGACCGCGACAAATGTTATAATTGCGACCGGCGGTCGTCCGCGTGAGCTCCCCGGATTCGAGTTCGATGAAGAACGCGTACTGTCGAGCACGGGGCTGCTGTACATGAAAAAACTGCCGAAGTCACTGATCGTTATGGGCGGCGGCTATATTGGCATGGAGTTCGCGTATGTCATGAACGCCTTCGGTGTCGACGTCACCGTGGTGGAAATGCTGCCGCGTATTCTGCCTGCTTCGGACGATGAAGTCGTCAAGGTCGTCCAGAAAGCGTTTGAGAAGCGTGGGGTGACCTTCATGACTGACACGAAGGTGGAATCGCTCGATACATCCGGTAAAACTCTGAAACTCAAGGTCTCCGGAAAATCAGGAAGTTCCACGCTGGAAGCTGATACAGTACTCGTGGCGGTCGGGCGCGTGCCAAACACCGAGAAGCTCGGTCTTGAGAACATCGGAGTACGAACCGAAAAAGGGCTTATTCCCGTGAAGGACTACTATGCAACGGGGATTAAAGGCGTGTACGCAATCGGGGATGTGGTTGGTACACCACCGCTCGCCCATGTTGCGTCCAAGGAGGGAGAGATCGTAGCCGAGTACATCGCCGGTCATCGGACCTCACCACGTATTGATCTCGATGAGATTCCCGCAGCTGTATATTCGGAACCGCAGGTGGCAAGTTTTGGTCCTACGGAGGCTCAGGCCCAAGACCGTGGCCTGGCGTTCAAGAAGGCGGTGTTTCCGTATCGGGGTGCCGGAAAGACGGTTGCTGTTGAGCAGTCTGAAGGTCTCGTAAAGATACTCTACGATCAGAAAACCCACGAAGTTTTCGCAGCCCACATAGTCGGAGCTGATGCATCGGAACTCATACACGAACTGTTGCTGGCAAAAAAGGCAGAGCTTCTGCCGGAAGACGTTGCTACGATGATTCACGCGCATCCTACGGTTTCCGAGGCGGTCATGGAGGCCGCAAGGGCGGTCGAGGGCTGGGCCATACACGCATAGGCATATCTTGCACGACCACGAGATTTCACGCACGACCCGCCACTTCCCGGAGGGTCGTGTTGCTGTTACTATAAGTCTAATTTCATGTCAGATCGGAACGTAAGCTCGACACTACTTCTAATACTCGTGGTAATTGCTGTCGGCTTTGTGCTGCATCTGACAGCTGGAATCGTCTTACCCCTCGTAATTGCCGTTCTTCTCAGCTACGTTCTGACCCCCATCGTCGATTATATGCGGCGAATGGGGCTTCCTCGTACCCTTTCTGTTATTCTGGTCGTTCTTCTGCTGATCGGATTCGGGGTTCTTGTGGGTCTGGTATTTTATACGAGTGTTCAGAGTCTAGTTCGCCGATTTCCTGTGTATCAGGCGCGTCTCCTCGAGCTGCTCGAAGAGTTCAGCGAGTTCGCCAGTCTCCCGGATGGTATCGAAAACGAACTCAATCTTACGCAGAATATCAGCTCGCTGATCCTTTCGCTCAGCGGCGGCATTGCCGAATTCCTAGGCAACTTCATGATGATGCTTCTGTTCGTCATGTTTATTCTTTTTGAGAAACCGTACCTGCGGACAAAGATGATGCAGGCCCTGCAAGGGCCCAGAACAGATCGTATAAGCCGTGTGTTCGCCGGTATCAACAGCCAGGTCGCCCGGTACTTGAGTGTAAAGCTTGTTATAAGCACCATGACGAGTGTGTCCGTGTACTTGAGCTTCTCCATAATTGGCGTTGATTTTGCTTTCATCTGGGCTATCCTGACCTTTCTTTTCAACTTCATACCAAGTATCGGATCGATCGCGATTTCTGTACTCAGTTACGTGTTCGTCGTTTTACAGTTCGCACCGAACTGGAATCCCGTGATCGCTGCGATTGTATCGATGACGGTCATTCAGTTTGTTATTGGGAATGTTCTGGATCCCAAGATTCAGGGCGACAGCCTCAACCTGTCTCCGGTGATTATCCTGTTTTCACTTCTTTTCTGGGGATGGCTGTGGGGCATTGCG
>SKXQ01000139.1 GCA_007128315.1 Spirochaetaceae bacterium
ACGTTGTCAAGTAGCAGCAAGTGCGCCGCCAGCACGCTGCGAACCGCGATCGTCGCGATGATCTAGGCAAAATCCCTCGCCGCACGGCCGCTTCGCGGTTGCGCCCCGAGATAGGTTTTCCTACTATTCGGTAAGTCTTTCCGGTACGCAATACACGGGTCTTCTACTTCCGTTCGGTGTACTGCTACGATGTGGAGAACATGAGTACCGACGAAAAATATGTCATCATCGGTGGAGATGCCGCCGGAATGAGCGCTGCTTCGAAGATCCGGCGCGAACGGCCCGACTGCGAAATCGTCGTATTCGAGAAGGGTGAGTACACGTCCTACTCTGCCTGTGGTATGCCGTATTACGTCTCGGGGGTTGTTTCGGGTTTCGAGAAGCTTATCGCCCGAAGCCCGGATGTGTTCCGGGAGAAAATGGGGATAGATGTGCGTGCGCTGCAGGAGGTCGTTGCGGTTGACCCGCAGACGCAGACGGTGCGGGCTCGGCCGGCGGGTTCCGGTGCAGCTTCGGAATACAAGCAGTCCTACGGGAAGCTGCTGATCGCAACGGGCGCGTCGCCAGTTCGGCCTCCGATCGAAGGAATAGACGCTCCGGGTATAATGGGGCTCTCGTCGCTACAGAGCGGAATAGACATGCGAACGGCCGTCGAACAGACGAAGCCGAAGCGTGCGGTTGTTGTCGGAGGGGGATATATCGGACTCGAGATGGTCGAGGCACTTCTCAAAATCGACTGCGACGTCACGCTCATAGATCAGGCCTCCCAGGTCATGGCGACACTCGACGAAGACCTGGCCGCGCTGATACAGGAGTATCTCGAGACCTCGGGTGCACGGGTGCTCCTGAACGAACCGCTGCGCGAGTTCGCCCTCCGTAGCGACGGTCACGTCGAAGCAGTCGTGACAGATAGCCACACGCTACCGGCGGACCTGGTCGTCATGGGGCTCGGTGTTCGCCCGAACTCGGAGCTTGCCCGCAGCGCCGGTATCGCGCTGGGGGCCCGTGACGCGATACGGGTGAACCGGCGCATGGAAACCTCCGTCCCCGGCATCTGGTCAGCTGGCGACTGCGCCGAGTCCTTCCACCGGGTGCTCGGGAAGCCGGTACACATCGCGCTGGGCACGGTTGCCAACAAACACGGCATAGTGGCGGGTACGAACATGAGCGGTGGCGACCTCGAGTTTCCCGGTGTGCTGGGGACTGCGATCATGAAGGTCGGAGACCTTGAGGTGGCCCGTACGGGAGTTTCAGAGCGCGAAGCAACCGAAGCAGGGCTCCGGTGCCGGACGGCAACTATAAAAAGCAGGACGCGTGCCGGCTATTATCCGGGGAGCGAGCGCATGCACGTAAAACTGGTTGTGAGTGAACAGGAAGGCACGATCCTGGGCGGACAGATCGTCGGTGGACACGGCGCGGGAAAGCGGATCGATACGGTAGCCGCCTCAATTACCGGGAATCTCAGCGCCCGGGATCTCGTGAACATGGACCTGTCCTACGCGCCACCGTTTTCACCGGTCTGGGATCCGGTGCAGACTGCCGCCCGCACGCTGGTATGAAAATACTACTCATCTCAGACGTACACAGCAATATTCAGGCACTCGAGGCAGTCCTGGCTGTCGAAGTCGATGCCGATGCAGTCTACTGCGCGGGGGATCTTGTCGACTACGGACCGTTTCCCCGCGAGGTCCTGGATCTCGTGCGGGAGCGTAACATACCCTGCGTGAGCGGTAATCATGACGAGCGGGTGGTGGCGTTCGCGAGGAGCAGCAACACCCGGGCCGACATGCGGCCGCAGGACAGACACTGGGTACATCAGAATGTGGAAGCGCTTGATGCCGGTGACATCGCCTTTCTGGACGCGCTACCGGAGTCTCTCGAGTTTACCGCCGACGGACACGAGTACCACATGCGACACCAGGGAGCAGCAGGCTATGAACTCATGCAGCTGCTGCCGGAGTTCGAGGCGCACTGGAGTGGTAGGCGTTCACCCGACCTCGAGCCAGGTCAGACTGCGCGTGTCATTATCGGGCACACCCACATACAGGCGGTGCATTACCTGGCAGCCGACAGACTCTGGTTGAATCCCGGGAGCGTTTCCTACCGGCCGACACGACAGGATCTCGAGGTTTCCCGCGACGCGGAGTATATGACGGTTGTCCATGGCGAGATCCGTTTCCACCGTCTGGCCTATGACCGCAGGAAGACCTTCCTGTTTACCCGGGACCTTCCACTGGTCGACAGCGAAAAACGGGTCGGACAGAGACTGTTCGGGGCGGATGACCCGACATGATGCACACGCGGCAAAAAAACCGCGCCTCCAGCGGAGGCACGGCCCGGGTTCGCGGCAGGGGATCTCTGTTGACAGTCAGTCTGATCTAACCCTGATAGATCTCATCGCGTCCTATGGTTCCAATAAGTTCCTTCCGGTACTCGTCTGTGCGTATCTTCTTGAGTTCGGTTTTACAGAATCCGAGTGCTTCAGTGACACGTTCAGTGGTTTCACCACCGTCGTTTCTTGCACGCTCAATGTACTCCATCTCGCGTTCGAGATACGCGATTTCGCGCGCCTGACAGGCGTCGAGGCGTGCCTTGTACCAGTCCGATGCGAGCACCGTATCACGGTCGAACATCGCCCTGAACTCAGGAGCGTCTGCTTCCATACCATTGTAACTGCCTTCGGCCATGATATGCAGAATCGCCTGCAGCGGGGGTATCGCCCCGTTGACGCTTCCGTCTTCGAGGTAGGCTTTTGCGACGCGCTGCTGTGTCTCCACGATGTTGTTGATGCCGTCTACGTAATCATCGAGGCCCTGAAGCTCCGGCTTGAGCATTTCGTCGTTGAACACGTTGTCCGGGGAGTCGAACACGCGACCGAAGTAGTCGGTGGTGAAGGCCCGTGTCATGCGATATCCAAGACGTGAGCCAAGGACCTTTTTGCCCTTGTGCTCGAAATCATCGATCTTCTCGAAGTATCCCCTGGAGATCAGGGCCTCGGGCTCGCGTTCGTGCGGATCAAGCCGGGACCAGATCTCCGGAATCAGCAGACTTACGTCGTGATCAACCCGGTAATTCGGTCCGATGTAACCTGCCGCAGAGGTGAAACCCTCGTAGCCTGTGAGAATGTACGATAGCAGGGCGTTGTTCAGATCAGTCGTCGGAACGAGTGCGTTGAACGGCCCCTTGGTCAGAGCGCCTTCCGAACCGGCTCCGGTTGTCGACGGCGACTTGCCTGTCAGACTCGAGACAAAGTCCATAAAGAGCTCGGGGAGCTCCTGGTAGTGGATAGGACCATACACCGCGAGCGGGCGTATGCCTGCCTTGTGGTCCGGAGGGTTGTTCCGTCGTCCCGGGAGTACGGCATTGATGGGATGGAGCACCGGCTCATCGGCGGGAACCTGCCGGAACAGCCTCACGCCGACGTCGGCAAGGTAGCGCTCGATAGGGAATAGTTGTGCGGGGTCGGTCTGCAGGTAGCGCGGGTTTTTCGAAGGAGCACCTTCGAAGATCCTCGGTTTTGAAGACACCATGAAGAATTTGCAGTCTTCATCATCCTCAACCGCGCGCAGAAGTTTCTGCACCGGATCGGTGTATTCGGTGAAGGCGAGCGCGTCTTCCACGAAGTCAGTGATTCCGTCCCGTTCGAACGGCTCAAAGTTTGAAGCAAACACCGGCGGTACCGAGAGATCGTGCTCGGCCTGCTTGTCGTAGCCGCGGTGTATGGCCTCGTCAGGCCGCTGGAAGAAGCGGAACTCGCAGTTCTCCACGAACTTGACGCTGACACCTTTGTAGTTCGGGTTGAGTCCCTTGAGCACCGAAGCGGGCACGACAACCGACGCCGAAATGTCGTCTTCCCACTGCACTTTGCGCGACGGCATGAAGTCCTGTCGTAGTTTGTGAGTCCAGCCTGTCCCATCTGACTGAAGACCAACCCTCAGGTAACTCCCGAGGACCGGACGGCCCATAAACTGCAGAATGTTTCCGGGTGAACCGTTGACGATGTCAACGCTGAACTTGCTGCGCCAGTCTTCGCCCCACTCCTGCTTGTAGAATCGTTTGACCAGGAACACCAGCGAACGTATCCGGTGAGGGATGCTCTGCAGCCACTCGTTGTACTCGTCGGTATAGCGTGGACTCGGGGTCAGCAGCTTGATGACTGATCCGAGACTTCGTTTCGCTGAGAGGACAGTGCGACTCCGTCCGGGTTCGTTTGGTTTGTGTTTGTGCCGGTCGCTGTAATCGCGGGATATGATCTTCTCGACCATATCCATGTCGTTCGTGTAGTCGGCGATAATCAGGGGCGTAAAGTGTACTGCGTCGAGAATTGACTTGGAAATTTCGGACTTTCCGCCGCCGGAAACAGTGCACGGTTTGTGGCACAGGGTGCCTTCGGCTGTGGTGCCCACCAGACGCCAGGCGCCTGATCCGGGATGCTGCTCCATGTGCACCTTATACCCGGTCGGGTGTATATAGATCCTGCCGGGAAGGACACGGAGCGACTTCGCCTCACCGTCGGCAGTCGTCCAATCCGCTGTTTGTGTTTCAAGATCGACTTCTGCATCTTCGGGCAGGTAGACGATTTCCGGATAGTTCCGGTCGGTCGCGTAGCCGTCGTGCATTTCGAGTCTGTCGCCGAGATACTTCGGCAGGTCGGTAAAGCTCTGTCCCTTGGTACTCAGGTACGCGGCCTCGGGCACGAATTTCATGCCCAGACTGTATGCGGGAAAAGCCAGTGCGCCGCCGGCGTGTTCTTCCTCCGCCATACCCATGAGGTTAGCCGAGTAGCTTATCTGGGTCTTGACTTCTTTCTTCGAGTAACCGAAATAGTTGTCGGCGATCAGCGTTACCATGATGCCGCGTTCATCGCGACACGTAATCTTGAAGGGAGTGCCGTCGTTGTACAGTTCATCCGGCCGCTCCCAGCACATGCCGTCGCGCTTCTGCCGCTCCGTAGCGTCCTTGATGTTCGGCAGGCCAAGGTCTTTCTTTTTCAGCCCGAGCAGGTGTGTCGCCAGAATTATGCACCCGGTATGGCCGGTCCAGTGAGCAGGGTCGAGAGCGCTGTCGTTCTCCGGCAGGTAGGGGTCACCCGCATTCCCGAAAATGGACTCAACGAAATCGAGGTTCGAAACGAGGTTACCTGGCGCAAAGAAACGCACCTCCGTATAGCGGCTTCTGACCGCTCCGCTGATCTCCGGCTGTACCATGGGTTTCAGAAGGAGGCTGATGAAGCCTTGCGCAGGCGGTTCGAAATTCGACGTGAAGGGATATTGCGACAGTTCCTCCGGAGGATTCAAAGCAGTCTTGAGCATGCGTAGAAACGCAATCTTCGGTACTTCCTTCTTGTCATGAGGTACCGGCAGCCCCCCTTCGGCGACGTGGAACACGCCCTTTGTGGTACGACGGTCGTGTTTCGGGTTGTGAAGCACCCCCTGTTTGGTGCGGTAACTGTGTACGATATCGGTGTGGAACTCATCAGCATCGGCCGGGAGCGAGAGTTCGCGCGCAAGACCGTACTGATCGAGTACGAAGGTATTGCCCGGCAATCGTGGAACGTCGTTATCGCTGTCCACGCCGGACAACGTCGTTTCGAGATACTGCTGAATACGCTGGTCGGCAGGCGGCAGGTAGTCGTGGAGCAGTCGGTTCTTCTGCCGGAAGTTGGCGACAAGGCCCGCGTTTACAAATGCGCTCGCAGCACCTTCGACCGGTACGGTGGTCTGCCCGTGGGTGGCGAGCTTCACGTTCAGATAACTGATGACTTCCTTCCTGTGTTCAGGATCGGTGTGAGGGAAATCAATGCCGAATTCGCGGCGGGGAGTGGATGGCATACAGCCTCCTTGTGACATATGTGTCACGTGGTCGGGGCGTGTGTGCGAATCCGCTTTCGGAAACGCACACCTACACTAGAATATCAGGGGCCACAGCAGTTGTGAGATTACGACAAAAACTACTATGGACAGTGCGAGCAGGATGATGCCTGCCTTCATCATGTCTTTCGTCGTGAAATGGCCTGACGCGTACGCAATCGCGTTAGGTGGTGTATTCGCGGGAAGCAGATACGCAAAGGAAGATGCGATTCCGGCCGCGGCCGCTACAATGAGCGGATTCGCGTTGAGCTCGATGGCAAGCGTTATGGCAAGCGGGACAAAGGCTGTTGAGGTCGCCGTTATGCTGCAGAAGAACATGATACTGAGGCTTGTGACTCCGGCGACGATAATGATCAGCACGGGTGTGGAGACGTTGCCGAGCTGAAGGAGATAATTGTTCACCAGCCAGTCTATGACGCCACTTTCTTTCAGACCCGTTCCCATGGCAAGCCCGCCACCAATGAGAATAAGAACGCCCCAGTTTACTTCGCGGCTGAGCTCTTTCCAGGAGAGAACACCGATTATTGGCAGACACATGGCAATGGAGCCACCGATCGCGACAAGATACAGCCAGTTCGCCGGAACGGGCATGAAGGACTCGGCGACCCAGAGAATGACTATCGTCGCGAAGATGAATCCGAAACGACGGATATCTGACTTCTTGTGCTGTGTCTCTTCAAGAACAAGCGCCTCGTCCGGAATGTCTATTTCCTTGACCTCCGGCGGATACATGAGAATCAATGTCAGCCACGCAAGCGGCAGGAGGATCAACGTGAATGGCATGCCAATCATGATCCAGTCGAGAAAGCTGACGTTGATACCCGCCATTTCATTCAGGAATCCGATGGTGATGGGGTTCGGAGGCGTTCCCACAGGCGTCGCAATGCCACCGATTGTGCCCGCATAGGCGATGCCGATAAGAAATGCGCGCTTCATGTTCGGGTTGTCGCCTTTGCTGACGGCGAGCATGCTCAGGACAATGGGAACAACCAGTGCGACCGTGGAGGTGTTCGACATCCACATGGACAGCACTGCGACTATGGCCATCATCGCGAACAGGAGCTTCCGTACATTGCGACCGGCAATCTTGATAATACTTACGCTTATCTGCCGGTCGAGCCCGAATTTTTCGAGCCCTGCTGACAGGACGAATCCGACGAAGATCAGCGAGTTGACGGGGTGTGCTATGGAGCCGAGCGACGTGTTCAGGGGCAGAACACCGAGCGTGCTCTGAAGAAAAATGATGAGAAGCGCCGTGACCGGTATGGGAACAACTTCGGTAGACCAGAACAATGCGGCGATCAGCGCAATACCGATCATTCTCATGCCTTCCGGTGGCAGACCTTCCGGTGTGGGCAGCAGGTAGACCGCGGCAAGAATGGCGAGGGCGATTCCCGCCATTACGTACGTCTTCGTCTGTTGTCGGCGGCGTGCTTCAGTTCCCATAGCGCAATTTTCGTAAAAGCGTCTCAAAACGCCAAGTAGAAACAGCCCCTCAGCAGCACACTTTTAGCTCAAATGTGCCCCATATCGGGGCCGGGCAGGATTATTTCCCGTCGTTGACGGATTCACCGCGCGATTGACGGTATTTCGTGAGCTCGCGCTTGGTGAGATTAATGAGTTTTGTGATCTTTATATCGCGCGGGCAGACCTTAGTACACTCGAACTGGTTGGTGCAGGCCCACAGACCGTTTGGTTGATCAAGTGCTTCGAGGCGCTCGGACAGACCCTTGTCACGGCTGTCGCGCACGAAGCGAGCTGCGTGTACCAGGGCCGATGGCCCGATGAAATCGGGGTTCTCGTCGAGGATCGGGCAGGCAGAGTAGCACGCCGCACAGTTGATGCACTTGGTTGCCTCGTCGAAAAGTACGTGCTCCTCTTCACTCTGCACATATTCCTTCTCACCGGGTTCTTCCTTCGGAACGATCCACGGTTTTACCGCGCGAAAGTTTTCAAAGAACTTCGTCTGGTTAACCATGAGATCGCGCTGAACCGGCAGATGCATGAGCGGCTCAATGGCGATGACGATGTCGTCGCCGGTGTCTTCTTCATCGACCTGTGTTGCTTTCTGTCCAGGTTCCCGAACCCAGCGTTTCTCGTCTACGACGTCCTGAAAGAGAACCTTGCAGGCGAGTCTCTCGCGTCCGTTGATTCGCATTGCATCAGAACCGCACACTCCGTGAGCACAGCTGCGACGGTAGCCGAGCGTGCCGTCCACGTTCCAGGTTATGTACTGGAGTGCGTCGAGAATGCGGTCTGTGGGCTCAACCTCAACCGGATAGTCCTTGTACACCGACTCGTTTCCGGTGCTTTCGTTGTTTCTGAGTATTCGCAGTGTTACGTTCATTTAGTAGACCCTTGGTTTCGGTTCCCAGATGCTGACGTCAACAGGTTTGTAGTCAATCGTCACCTTTCCTTTTTCATCCATCGAAGCCATCGTGTGCTTCAGCCAGTCGTCATCGTTTCGATCGGGGTAATCGCGCCTGCTGTGTGCGCCGCGGCTTTCCTTCCGGTTCAGCGCGCTTGCTGCAGTCAGAACACCAAGGTCGATGAGGTTCTCCAGTTCGAGCAGGCTCAGAATCTCGGCGTTAAAATCTGCGGTTTCGTCCTGTCCCGAGACCGTCGCAAACTCGTCGCGCATAGCCTGCATATCGGACAGGGCAACGTTCATGTTCTTCTCGTCACGGTAGACGCCTACGTTCTTCATCATGGTTTCCTGCATGCGCTTGTACATTTCACCCGGGTTCCCGCCGCCTTTGCCACGGTTTTCGTGGATTCGCGCGATGCGTTCGCGGGCGGGTTCAGCGGCTTGGTCCGAAACGACCGGTTGGGACGCCGACTTCACATACTCTGCGATGTGGCTCCCCGCCCTGCGCCCGTAGACGATCAGGTCGACGAGGCTGTTGGTTCCGAGGCGGTTGGCACCGTGCACGCTGACACAGGCGCATTCGCCTGCGGCGTACAGGCCGTTGTAGGCCTCTCTGGTGTTTACTACACGGCCATCCGTATCGGTGGGAATTCCGCCCATTGCATAGTGTGCGGTCGGCTGCACCGGCATGGCGCTCTCCACCGGATCAATGGCCAGGTAGGTCTTGCAGAAGTCCTGAATGTCGGGGATTTTCTTTTCGATAGTCTCGCGCCCGAGATGCGTCGCATCGAGCCAGACGTAATCGTCTATTTTGCCGTCTCCACGGACACCACGACCGGCAAGAACCTCAGTCACAATGGCGCGACTGATCAGGTCGCGCGGTGCGAGGTCGAGCAGGGTCGGTGCGTACTCTTCCATGAATCGTTCGCCCTTGCCGTTCTTGAGAATGCCTCCCTCGCCGCGGACACCCTCGGTTATGAGAATGCCCATACTGCGTATGCCCGTGGGATGGAACTGGAAAAACTCGAGGTCTTCCATGGGAACGCCTGCGCGGGCAAGAATAGCCGGTCCGTCGCCGGTATAGGCGTGGGCATTGCTGGTAATGCGGAACATGCGACCGAATCCGCCGG
>SKXQ01000049.1 GCA_007128315.1 Spirochaetaceae bacterium
CTGGTGCCGGGAAAGAACCCGTGCTTCGTCTGCTGTGTGGAACCGACACGCTGTTCTCGAGCGACAAACCGTGGCTGCATCCCATGCTGGATCTTTCCGAATACCTCGCCGGGCGTACCGGTTGTCCTGAAGGTTGCACACTCTACGACAAGATCGTCGGTCGGGCGGCTGCACTGCTCGCAGTGCGGCTCGGAATTCAGAGTGTACAGGCCGATGTGATAAGCCGCCGCGCGATCCCGGTGTTCGAAGCACACGGGGTTACGTGGCAGGGCGGCACTGTCGTCGACCGCATCGACTGCCGCACCGAAGAGATCCTCGCAGACGAGCACGACCCGGAGGCAGCGTACCGCATAATCCGGGGGCGGGCGGCCGTGGCGCGTTCGCAGGTTTCGAAGGGGGCTCCCGGGACATGATACATTTTGATGCTCAGACGCGTACGTTCAACCTGAATCTGCGCGCGAGCTATTACGCGTTCCAGGTCGACGCGGAGGACAGACTTGTACACCTTGGCTGGGGGAGGCGCCCGGACGACGCCGGAGAGGAACAGGTCGTCGCTGGACAGTCGGCGGTGTTCCCGTTTGACCGCTCGTGGAGTTTTGTCGTTCAGTTTCGACCCGACGAGATCCTGACCTTTGGCGATGTGACCACGTATCAGACCACGATCAAGGCCCGGTTTCCCTCGCTCTCCCGACCACTCGCCGAAGGTGAGGCTTCGCATGTGCCAATACGCGATCTGCGATTGCGGTACAGCGAGTACACCATTGCGACCGATTCGCAACCCGGCTATGCTCCTGTACACGGACTCCCCGTCCGGGACACTACCCCGCGTCAGACACTGCGGGTCGTGCTTGTCGATCCTGTTCAGTCGTGTACCGTTACCGCGTGCTACCGGCTGACACCGGAACACGACATTATTGAACGATGGCTCGAGCTCGAAAACACGGGACGGGACGCGATCACCTTCGATCACTGCTATAGCGCGTCCCTGCACCTTCCTAACGGATGTACCGAACTCACATCGGTGAACGGATCCTGGGCACGCGAGTTCTGCATACAGCGCTCGCAGCTAACACCGGGGAGTCACGTCGTTGAGAGTCGGACCGTGACGACGGGGCATAACGCGAATCCGTTCTTCTTCCTGAACAACCCGGGGTCGGCGGGCGAACACGACGGGATCGTGTACTTTGGCGCCTTGGCCTACAGCGGGAGCTGGCAGTTCACCTTCGAGCAGCTTCCGACATGGGACATTCGGGTTCATGGTGGTTACAATCCCTTTGATTCCACCATTACGGTCGTTCCCGGGGACATACACCGCACACCTGCGTTCGTGACCGGTCTAAGCACCGAGGGCTGGGGTGGGGCCAGTCGAAGCCTCCACGCGTTTACCCGCGAACGCGTTCTCCCGGTACCCGCTCACGGCGAGTCAGAACGCCCCGTGCTCTATAACAGCTGGGAGGCGACAGCGTTCGATCTCAGCTACGAGAACCAGGTTCTGCTTGCGCGTACGGCAGCAGCGATTGGCGTAGAACTGTTCTGCGTGGATGATGGCTGGTTCGGCGGTCGTCGCAGCGATCGCGCGGGCCGCGGTGACTGGGTCGTAAGCGCAGATGTGTTTCCCGAAGGTCTTGAGCCGCTTGTAGCCGAGATCGAACGCCTCGGCATGAAATTCGGACTCTGGGTAGAACCGGAAATGGTCAACCCGGATTCGGACCTGTATCGAGCGCATCCCGACTGGGTGCTCCATTTCCCCGGGCGTCCGCGTACCGAATCCCGAAACCAGCTGGTTCTTGACTTTGGCAGACCCGAAGTCGTCGAGTATCTGTTCGATCTTTTGAGTGATCTGGTACGCCGCTATCGAATTGCGTTTTTCAAGTGGGACATGAACCGCATGGTTACCGAACCGGGTTCGGTGGCAGGCACGGCAATCTGGCGAGCCCATGTGAAAGGTGTGTACAGTCTCATGGACAGGTTACGAGAGGCACACCCGACGCTCGAAATACAGAGCTGCTCCGGCGGCGGCGGTCGGATCGACCTTGGCATACTGGCCCGTACCGATCAGGTCTGGGCGAGTGACAACACCGACGCGTTCGATCGCATGCGAATACAGGAAGGATTCAGCCTCGCGTACCCGGCGCGCACCATGGAAGCGTGGGTCACCCACGAGCATAATCACATGACGCGGCGTGTTACCTCCCTACAGCTGCGTTTCGCGCTTGCAATTCGGGGGGTACTCGGCATCGGTTCGAGCCTCGACTCTCTGAGCCAGGAAGAACTCGACGGCTATGCGTCGTACATCGCCTTTTACAAGCGGATTCGCCACGTAATACAGCAGGGACATCTCTACCGCCTGCAACGCCTCGACGAGTACGGAAGCTCCATCCATGAGTACTGTCTGCCAGACGGAAGCGAAGCGGTCTACTCGCTGGTGGTCGAAACACACCCTGTCGGGAGCTTTCGACCCGACCCGCCGCTTCGAGGGCTAAGAAGTAATGCGATCTATCGCATCACAGACGAGCAGGGCACGGAGCTTGAAAGCGCCTCAGGCTACCAGCTCATGACCCTCGGGTTTCCCGGTGAGCTGAAGGAGTATCCCGGGTACAGCCGTACCATGCATCTAAAAATACGCTGATCCGGCAGGGACGCAACGGCTATTTGTGGTCAACGCCAGGTCGCACCGGTCTCACTCAGACAGGTTCCTTCGGTATACCCGGTGAACCTTGCCGATCTCAGCGCCAAGCTTTTTCAGGTCGGCAAGCATAAGGTCGGTCTGTTCGTTTATCTGCACCATTTCAGCGGCCTCAAAGTTGTAAGCCGGTGTGTTCCGGGCGGTCCGGGTCAGTTCCGAATAGATCAGGGCGTTTCCGCCGAGGCGTTGATAGCGTTCGAGGATTCCCATGCCGTTGAGAATGAGCTTTCTCGGACGGCGCGCCGTTCTCCACAGGCGAAACAGCGCTGCCGGAGTCAGCCTTCCACCGCATTTCTGCAGTGCAGGCGTAAGGTCGGGAAAGCCGAGCAGGTAGCCTACGACTTCATCATCATAGGTGATGATTTTCTCAAGATCCGGTCTGGCGATGAGCAGCAGGTCGCGAATAATCTGTTTGAGTTCCGCGTCGGTCAACGGGTAGTTTTCGGCGTGGTCGGCGAGCGTTGGGTTGTACAAGGCGGCAACTTTGCAGGCTGCTCTCTTGAGTTCTGATTTTCGTGAGAACTCAACGACCTTCATGCGACCACGTTCGCGGACGTGCTCGGCCATTCGCTCGATGCGATCCGGCAGGGTGAATGTCTTCGGATCAATGAACAGCGAATTCAGGTCGAAGCTCTTCTCGAACCCGAGCCGCTCGTAGTGTTTCGGGTAGTAGTCGTGGTTGTACGGCATCATGGTCATGGCTGCGGTATGCTCGAAGCCTTTGATCAGCACGCCGCCGCCGAGGGATGCTCCCATGAACAGGGGGCCCATAAGTTCTGTAAGTTGTCGCTTGAGTGCCCACGCTGACATCGCGGAGAACAGTGCATCGACGACCCGTGAGTCGTCCACGAAATCGACAAAGTAGAAATGCGCGGCTTTCCGATTGTGCTGGATGTTATAGCGTTCATTATGAATGACCATGGCACGCGCGACGGCCTGTCCATCTGCGTAGGCGACGAGAAACTCGCCGTCTGCATGCTGAAAGAAGGGGTGTTTCCGGCGAAGAAGTTTACGATAGTCGAGGTTCAGGAAAGGGACCCACTGAGGCGTCTTCGAATACAGCCTCCGGGGAACATCGATAAAATCCCGAAGCCCGGCTCGTGTTTCAATTGTCCGTACTGTAATGTTCATGCAACCCCGTGCCCGGCTGTCGACCGGAGTGAGGTTTCCGGGTACAGCCAGCTGTATGCAGATTGTTCGGCGTCCGTATGCGGCCGATATTCTCGCTGCAGTATACCGGATAGCAGCGTGCATTGCATCGTTACCCGGCCGCGATTCAGTTTTCGAGTGAGGCAGTGCTTCGCCATCGCCGGGGACGAGGTGTTTCAGGTCTCATGAAGTGCGTGAGCCTCGAAAGGTCATTTCCCCGTAAGCGGGTGAAGGCCGGAAACTCGTCGGTCATGCGGGCACAGACCACGTGAACACCAGCGCCCATTTCGCCCGTGTCGCAGCAGCCTGCCCGATAGAATCCTGTCATTGGATCTGTCGAGCAGATCTGAAGCTCTGTCCCCAGTGCGTTGTGTGCCATGCCCGAAGTATACTTACAGCTCCCGGTACACGGCGCCTGTTTTCAGCAATCGGCTCTCGTAGAGCCTCACCGTGGGCAGCGGAAAGCTCCATTCCCGGGATGCGGCATCCCGGCGGAGCGACGTCATGGCGTTTTCAAGCGAATCCGCGTCCTCTGTCCCCGCTCCAGTGCGTGATTTGCGCACGTATGCGACGGTCACGTGGGGACGGAGGGGCTTTGGATCGTAGGGAAGCCCGGCTGCATCGAATTTCTCGACCAGACGGGCATGAATATCCCGTAATGCATCCGCTCCGTCCCCGATTCCGAGCCAGACAACCCGGGGTTTTGTCAGCCGCGGGAATGCGCCGGCACCGTTGATCGTGATCTGGTCGTCCTCTATCCCCGTTGCGCCGGTCGGGAGCAAGTCGAGCGACCGGGCGATCTGTACTACGCGAGCGAGTTCATCATCATTTACCTCTCCCAGAAAAGCCATGGTTATGTGAAGGTTCTCAGCTGGAACGACCCGGAAGCGCTGTTCGGGCAGTATCGGGCGGGCCATGTGCAGGATTTCGCGACGGGTATGTGCCGGAAGCGGGAGGGCGAAGAAGATTCGTGCCATGTTTTATGATTGTATCATCGCCGGGCCGAGAAAATCCGCGAGCGGCCGGAACGACTCGGGTTCGGTCGTGTTTTATCTGTTCTCCGAGATCATCTATGGCACAAGGTGGCGTAAGCGCACTTACGCCTGTGCGGCAGCGCGTTTTCGAAGCAGTATGAAAGCCCCCGTGCTGGCTACGCCCACCAGAACAAGAAGCGATATGCCAAGGACCGGTCTCGCTGCAACCCATGCAATTGCAACCGCAAGCAGAAACAGCGGGGTTACAACCGCAAACGACACAAGACCAAGCCCGCCTCGAACGATGCGGCCAAGGAATGGCAGGATGTCCGATGCTATCGCAAGCGGTTTCAGAACCAGACTCAGGCCGATGATGAGCATGAGGTAGGCTGCGAAGCGCAGGCCCCAGGTCAGCAGGCGATTCGTTGCGATTGCGTCTTCGAAGATTTCGTCTGCAGTGGCGACACCCGGTCGAATAAACTCGAGCTGATTGCGGTTGCTCGTCACAAACGGCGCGAAACCGCTACCAACCTGCGCGGCGACGACCGACGCCTGATTCGCCGGGACGATCTCGAAGCGAATTCGTGCATCACCGATCTGCGGTGAGGTCGGGTTTTCTCCCCGGTAAAACTGCCCGTCGTGTGCCCGAAGTCCATCGACCCCTGATGCCGTGAGCTCCTCGGCGCCGACATGCGTGCGTTCGAAGTTCGTGAAAGCCTGTATCTGTCGCGTGTTCAGAGCGAACGCGCCGAGTAGAGCGTCCGGCTGATCGACGGTCGTATCATCATAGGGCATCGCTGACGGGTTTACGTGATCGATGTTGTTGTGAAAGCGATCCGAGTTGATCAGATTGCGAGACCAGACCCGTTCGTAGCTGTAGGTTGTGACTCGCTCTTCACCGCCGCCAACGGTGGTTCGCGTTTCGGTGCGGCTGCTTTCTCGCCACTGATACATTTCCACCGTTCGCCGAAGGCGCAGCGCGTTCGATGCGCGGACGGCGAAGACCGGGTCGCTCAGTTCACCCGGCACCACTACAGACCCCGTTACGTGAACCAGAGCTCCTTCGTTCGCAGTATTTACCGAGGAAGCATCTACACTGATGACAGCGCCTTGTCCTTCCTGCAGCGACTCGAACGTTCGAACGGCCCGCGATTCGTTCCAGAAAATGACCGGAAACGCCGCGACAAACAGCACAAGGCCTATCACGATCCCACCGATTGCGCCGCCCATGCGCTGTCCGAATCCTCTTCGCTCGACAACCCGGTTGCTGCCTATCCTGCTGTTTCCTGTTCTCATACAGTTTCTCCCCCGATAAAAACTTTTGAAGGAAACAGCATCGTAGACACGTGACTGTCTGTCAATGCAGAGCCGCGCGTCAGTGTTTCTTTGGACCTTCCAGATCCCCGAGCTGCAGTTCGAGCGCACGGACTGAAATGCTTACTTCTAAGACCAGAATTGCGAGCGATAGGAGCATCGCAACCAGGGCTGCAGCGAAAAAGACCGCAGCCAGAAGCGTCAAATCGAAAAACAGCACGATCATCGAAAGAACACAGAGCAGAAGCGAGACCGCGCCGAACACCTGCATGTTGCGGATCAGGAATATGCGCCTCCTCAGATTGGCGATCTGGGCTGCGAGTGTCTCGTGTCCGGCTGTGTTCACCGTCTGCGAATCTGCACTGGCGCCCGCACGGAGCCACTGATCGTGCAGCGTCCTGACCAGGTTCGCGTACGAAAGAAAGCGGTTCGTGTACGACAGAAAAAGAAGCGATACTGCCGGGAACAGCAGCGCGGGCGTGGCGAAGGTAAGTTCCATTCCCTGAGCGTACCCGCGGGGTCCGTGCCGGTCAAATACGGCGCCGGTCAGTTCCCGGGGTGCCGCTCCCGATACCGCTGCGCCGCGTGGGGCACAATTGCCTCGAGCAGGTACTGAAAGGTCTGCCACGTTTCCGCGGGTATACCGTCGAAGATCGCGTCGAGGGCGTGCCGGTCTTCTTCTCCGCGAGCGCTCCAGAACGCGACGTGCGTTTCGGTGAGGGTAATGAGTCGCGCGCGACGGTCCCCCGGGTCCGGGGTGACGGTCACGAAGCCTCGTCGCTCGAGCGCTCGGGCCATCTGCATTATGTTCTGGTGGCTTGTGAGCATGGCTTCGGCGATGGCGGACGCGGGGCTCGATCCTTCGAATTGCCGTTCGAGCAGGCTCAGAAGGAAGAGCTGCTTTGCGGTTATCTCCGCATCGCGAAGGCCCGCGTCGAGAATTCCTTCCCAGTACCGCGCGAGCTGAAACACCTCGCGCATAATGCGACCGGGATCGCAGGCCTTTCCACTCATAGCGCCGGCTCGAATGATATGCGTTCGGTCGTACCCCGCCAGTAGGGTTTCCGCCCGTCGTCGAGTATCCATGAAACCTCACCCTGTATGGGAATCATCATCCCTCTGATCTCCTGATAGTCGAAAAACCGTCCTTCCCAGGGACGGAGCTCGGTTGAGCCTCCGGCGACCCGCTCGCGCGACTCGGCGTATACGCTGTCTATAGGTCCGTCGTCGCGAAAACGAAACAGAAGTGTGAGTTCGAGATCGCCGTCGCGCATGGTAGCGCGTGCGCTGTGTTCATCGACGGGGTGCCACTCGACACCCTGGCTCGGCAGAAGCGCCGTCGGATACCATGCGGCTTCGGCGAAGTAGCGCATGAACTCGCTGCGCGCCATTTCCGGTGTACCGCGCATGTCGGCGACCGTAATGAGGCCCCGGAGTGATGCATGGAGTATGCCTTCGCCCGCGATGTAGGCGTCGTGGACATACGCGGGAAGGCCCGGTGCCATGGAGATCCGTGCGTCCCAGTCGAAACCTGGTCTGTCGGTCACGACCCGCTGGGTAGATGTGAACGGGAGCCACTGTTCGGCGTCCTCGCTCATGTTGAAGGTGCCTGAGTGCTCGATGTCCACCGCGGTGATAATTGCCTGACCGGGGGTGAGTGCCGCCTCGAAGAACCGTCGAACCACCTCGGGGACGGAGGTGAGTTCGGCGGGGTCGTAGGTGCCTGCGGTGGGGCTGCGCCTGTGCGCCTCCAGGGTCGCCCTCATGTTCTGCGTGTTCTGCTGCCAGCGCACTGCGCCATAGGTGCTCCCCGCAGCGAACACCAGGCCAAGTCCGGCCACTATGCCTAATCCGATTTTCCACCACATGTGAATGCTCCTTATAACTGATCGAGTGTATAAAGGTAATGTATTACCTATAATGGCATCCTACGGAAGGTGAGGCTTGTCTGCAAGGGCAGGGAAGGCCGCGGGAGTGATATTTTTCCCTGCCGGAGCCCGGGTGCTTTGGTGTACAATTCAGATCGATGAAATTCCACACCGCCTACCTCGTACACGTCTGGGTCCGCGGACGTCAGCTTCGTATGGCTGGACGGCTTTCAGATGGCAGAAGTTTTGCATCGCTCTCACGGCTTCCCGGGAGACGGACGTTTATCGTCGACGGAACAGGCGAGGACGGGCGTCGCCCGGGCCACCCGGCCGTCGACGGCGCTGCCAGCCTTGACAGCTGGCGGACTTTTGCAGGGGTCGTGCTTCGCGAAGCGCCTGAGCGCTCGGGAACGGGATTGCGACCGCCAGGTGAACCTCGGGCGGCCGTGCAGACCGGTCTCGGCGCTGCCGAGGAGTTTCAGCTTTTCGCTGGCATTACCGGTCCGGTGCAGATCACCGGGGACTTCAGTCCGGGGAAGCGCGTCGACTGCGTGTTCCAAAATCCTGATATCGTGGCGTCGGACCACCGCCCCGGGGTCGTGTGGCTCGCCTTCGACATAGAGACCGACCGCGAGCAGCGCGTCACGGCGGTCTCGCTCGTGAGCGGGGAGAAGCGCGCCGTGCTGTTTGTGCGCGCCGGGGGCGGTGGTGAGCCCGCCGACGGCGGCTGGCGCCACGAAAGCGGCTCCCGCCACGAAAGCGGCCCCCGCCAGGAAAGCGGCTCCCGCCACGAAGGCAGCCCGCGCGACGGTGGTCCCCGCGGCGAACCTTCCCCGCCGCACACCGTAACCCTTCCCGACGCCGAGGTCCGCGAGCACGCGACCGAGGCCGGTCTTCTTGCCGGTTTCTGCGAAACGGTGCGCCGCTTCGACCCGGACATTATTACCGGCTGGAACATCATCGACTTTGACTTTCCGGTACTCTCGAGACGGCTTGCCGCCCACAGTCTGCCGTTCGATATCGGCCGTGCCGAGGACGAGTTGGCCGAGGTGCGCCGCCCGACTGGCGCGGATCGCCCGGCTGTTGCCGGTCGCGCGGGCGACGGACCCGCCACTGCTGCAGCCGGTCGTCGCTCGGGCCGCACCCGGGTCGTCGTGCCGGGGCGGCAGGTCGTCGACGCCATGCGCATTGTGCGCGGCACCGGGCGCAGTTTCCCGGATCTGAAACTCGAAACGGTCGCGCAGGACGTACTCGGCAGGGGCAAGCACATTGCAGAACGCGGCGAATCGAAAATGGCAGAGCTCGAGCGGCTGCAGACCCACGATC
>SKXQ01000131.1 GCA_007128315.1 Spirochaetaceae bacterium
AAAAAGGTAAAACCCTCCGAAGATCAAAAGCAATGCGAGGGCCGCTGCACCGGCAATAATTAATGGTTTCTTGTTGTACATATGCGTTATGCGTACCTTATAAGGAAACGTTCATGTTTTTCGCGACGAATCGTTTCAATCCGTTCTAGTCAAAGATATCAAAATCATCTTCTATCGACTCGAAACCTTCGTCGCCACCACCGGACCGCTCTGCCTCGCGGCGCGATTCTTCGAGACTCCTGCGCACCGCCTCCTGAAGTTCCCGACGTCGACGCTCTATTTCTGCTCGCTCCCGCTCTTCTGCCTGAATTCGCTGCTCCTCAGCCAGCATTAGAGCGTTGAGACGAGCGATCATACGTTCCACTGAATCTCGTGCGGATGACTGCGGACTCAAGGCGAGATACCGTTCGTAGCGCTCAATCGCGTCCGGGTACGCACCCGATTCAACTGCGATGTTTCCGAGATTGCGCCACGGCGGGCCGAATGACGCATCATGCTCGGCGGACCTCAGAAACAGACGTTCCGCACCCGGAAGATCTCCGGCTCGAATCCGTTGAACCGCCATATTATGATAAAAGATGTGCCCCTGTCCCGGGTTGCGATCGAGCCCCTGCCGGAGAATTGATTCTGCCTGTTCCGGTTGCCCAAGCTGCTCATATACCACAGCGAGCTGAACGTACAACTGTGGCCGCTGCGGGTCGTTCCGGATAGCTTCCTGAAACTCCGGGAGCGCTTCGGCCGGCTGATTCTGCAAAAACAGCTGTTCGGCGCGCTCTCGCGCCGTCGAGAGTGATGCCACGGCATCGTCTGCGGGAGCAGACATAACCGCTACCAGGAACAGAAGACCGGCACAGAGAGAATTTCTCCAAAGGCCGAAAAACCTGCCGTACCGACAGAATGTTTGACAGCGTGGCAGAGTTTCAGTACTGTCAACCTTCGGGTGAACGTTTCGAACATAAGGTGCTGTTTTTTGTATGCCAGGATTACTCATACTCATATTAATAGTCGGCGCGCTGGTCATACTGTTTACAGTTCTCCTCGTACGCTCAATTATAGCACCCCGAAGGGTCGCAGCACTTGCTGATTACTATAAAAAGAGTAATCACACCGGTGTAGTAAAGGCCGCCAAGCGGATTATTGCGAAAAACCCTCGCAGCCCCGAAGCACACTATTACCTCGGACTCTCGTATCTGGAACAGGGTAAAGCCGAACTGGCGCTCATGGAACTGAAAACCGTAAACACCATCGGTGTGTTCGACGGAGGGCTGTCTGAATCGGTGTTCCGAAAAAAGATTGCGGAACTCTACGCCCGGTTCAATCAGCCCGAGGAAGCACTGAAGGAGTACCTCCTGCTCATGAAGCAGGAACCTGCAAACCCGGAATATCCCTATCTCACAGGCTATCTGTTTGAACAGAAAAGTAAAACAGATCGGGCAGTCGAGTATTACCGGAAAGCCATCGAGATTGACCCGCGACACGCTGCAAGCTACCACCGACTAGGCGTTATCCTTTATCGGGCCAAACGGCCTGCAGAAGCGCGGAACATGCTTCAACAGGCAGTCCGGTTGGATTCGGATAACTACCAGGCGCACTACTACCTGGGTAAGCTGTTCAAGGACGGTAAAGAATATCCTTCGGCATTGAAGTCTTTCGAGAAGGCCCAGAAAGACTCGGAGTTCAAGCTCAAGGCTATCATTGAACGGGGTGGTTGCTTCATGAATCAAGGTGATTTCGATAGAGCGATTATCGAACTTGAACGCGCTCAGTCGCTCATTACAGATGAATCACTGCCGGAATCCCTTTACACGCATTATTTCCTCGGCATTGCTTACGAGAAGGTACGCAGAATCGAACCGGCCATAGAGCAGTGGGAGAAGGTATACGACCGGAAGCCGAAATTTCAGGATGTAGCCGAAAAACTCAGTCAGTATCAGGAGCTGCGCGGCGACGACCGGGTGAAAGACTTCATTACCGCCGGTAACGACCAGTTTGTCGAAATATGTAAAGCTCTCACGATGACGCTCGGCCTCGCGGTCCGCGATGTGCACGAGATACGCGACGGATGCGATATAGTCGGACATGAAGGTCAGTCAAAATGGCGTAATGCCCGTCGGATTCCGAAGCTCCTGCGTTTTCTTCGCAGCACCGACATCGTTGACGAGGCTGCCGTTCGATCTGTACACGAGGAAATCAAGAAACAGAATATTACCAGAGCAATTATCATTACGAGCTCGACGTTTTCGCGTATGGCACAGGAGTTTGCAGGCACTCGACCGGTAGAACTGTACTCTTCAGAGAAGCTCAAGGAACTACTTGATCAGACAGATACGCTTGATCTTTAAGCCGACGGACGGTAATCACTCAAACAGTCAGTATAGATCATGAAAAAAATACTCTGCGTTTCAGACCATATCGATCCCCTGGTATACAGTTCACAGGTAAAAGACCGATTCGGCGACGTTGACCTGGTAGTCTCTGCAGGAGACCTTCCGATGGATTATCTGGGATTCATTGCCTCCAGTCTCAATAAACCGGTCGTCTTCGTGTTCGGAAATCATAACCTGGAAAAAATGTACCTGTTTCGCCGGGATTTCCGCAGTGACCATGTCGGGCACAGAGCATTCAGCCACGGTCTTTCCGAGCATCATTATGGATCGACCTACGTTGGCTGGAAATCCGCACTGATATCCGGTGTTCTGATCGCTGGATTGGGCGGTAGCATGCGGTATAATTCCGGTGACAACCAGTATACTGAACGACAGATGCGACGGAGAATCTACCGGCTTGTACCCCGTCTGATCTACAACAGGATTCGCTATGGACGGTATCTCGATGTGCTGGTAACACATGCCCCGCCTCGGGGAATACACGACCGTACCGATCCCTGTCATCTGGGTTTCCGTTCCTTCATCTGGTTTATGAAGGTGTTTCAGCCACGATATCTGCTCCATGGGCACATACACCTGTACGACCAGAACGCACTGCGGATAACCCGTTACATGAACACCGACGTGATCAATGTGTACGATCACTTTGTACTTGAAATGGACGAAATAACATGAGCTCAGCTTTCATTAATAACCAGGCCTCCGAACACTTCAACAAAGCGCGCACTCAGGCGATGTTCTCCCGGATTCTGAATATTCTTACTCCGCACAACGAGGAAATGCTCTCGCTGCAGGACGTCAAGGATGCGGTCAGGCCGATGGGAGAAACCTATCGTGGGCTCCAGGTTGTGGATGTCGACCACATCGTTGGAAGCGAAGGCCGATACAGAGATTTTAACCGGGGTTTTCTCCCGAAACGGGAGGAGCTTCGAAACAGGTGGACCCGTGTCGACAAAGCACACCTTCAGGACATCATACTCCCACCGGTGCACTTATACGAAATAGGAGGCGTCTATTTCGTTCGCGACGGAAACCATCGTGTGTCGGTGGCACGAACACAGGGCATGCAGGCGATCGATGCCGAGGTGATATCGCTCAACTCTAAAATCGAACTGGATCCGAAGCTCACCCGTGATTCGCTTGAGAAAAAGGTAATCGCATACGAGAAAGAACAGTTTTATGCTCAGGTTAAATTTGAAGAGCTTATTCCCGGCTACTCTCTCGATTTCACCGCTACCGGACGCTACCAGGAAATACTGAATCACATTCATGTGCACAAGTACTTCATCAACCAGGAGGCGTCTCACGAAATTTCACTCGACGACGCCGTTATCTCGTGGTTCCGCACGGTATATGAACCGCTCGTCATAGTCGTCCGGGACGAGAATCTGCTGCACCGATTTCCGGGACGTACTGAAGCTGATATGTATACGTGGCTCGTCAAACACTGGCACGAACTGAAGGAAAAATACGGGGATGGTTTCAGCGTCAAGGATGCTGCACTGGACTATTCGGAAAAACACGGCTTCTCGTTTGTAAAACGGATATCCGGGCCCCTGAAACGCATCGTGAGAGGCTTGTTCCGTCGGTAAACTGTACGGTGCTCAGTCCATCCGGTGCGGACCGGATACTATCCACAGGTCAGATCGTTCAACATACGCGTAGATAAAGGAAACGCTTCCTGTATCCGCGACCCCGGCGAGTGACTGTATACGCGCCGCTTCGATGACGCCGTCGGACGAGCGCACCTGATCGATCAGGGAGCCATCGCTTCCGTAAACCCGCAGTTCGATGCTATCTGAGGCCAGCTCGATTCCGGAATCCAGGGGAGACTGTCCGATGTTTTCGATGAGCGACAGCGCCTCAGCGAATTCGAGCGAAAACACGTCGAAGCGGGTTTCAGCCGTCAGTCCGGCCAGATCACGAACCTTGAGTTCGTACGTGCCAAAAACGGGATCAGAACCGTACGGGAACGCAAGCATGGTACTCCCGAACCACATCCTGCCGTCTTCGGACAGCCGGGTCTCGAGCGTGTCCGCGGGGATACGCCAGCTAAAGCGGTTCTCCGCATCCGTGAGCACCCATTCGGCGAGATCTTCGTAGCCGTCCTCGTCGCGTACCTGGGCGAACACGGAAAGCCTGTAATCGATCGTGCCGGTCTCTGGACCGTGGTAGAGCACCAGGGCGTTTCGAACAGATGATATCGTCGGTGCCGACCCGGTACACGCCGAAAACCCGGCGAGGATCAAGGAGAATACAACAAGCAGTCGACTATAATATCGTGTGATCAAGGCCATCGTCGCCCCGCGTTCAAAAAAAAAGCGCACACCGCGTAAGTGGCGTGCGCATCAGACATGGATCAGTAACTCTTCTGACCCTGTACTTTTCGCTGCTTCTTCAGCAGCTTTCTTTCGAGAGACTTCTTCTTACGATTCTTGATTGTCGAAGGTTTCTCAAAATACTCGCGTTTTTTCCACTCGCGAATGATCCCTTCTTTCTCAACCATGCGCTTAAAGCGCTTTATTGCACGTTCAAGATTCTCGCTGTCGTCCAATCGAATATAGGCGATATTACATCACCCCCTTTTTTTGGGGAATTAAGGGCTCATAGTACCCATATACTCTGCCGTGTCAAGCAGTGGCTCTTCAAGAAAGCGCAGCGGCGCCACCGCCTGACCAGCAACGCGGAGTTCCCAGTGCAGATGAGGTCCGGTCGCAAGTCCGGTCATCCCGACCTCGCCGATCAGGTCACCTGCGTTAACCATCTGGTTTTCGGATACGGCAAGCGAGTCGAGATGGTAGTACAGGGTGTATACACCCGGCAGGTGCTCGATTATGACCGTTCGACCGCTCAGGATGCGATCGCGGGACAGAACTACCCTGCCCGCACCAGCAGCTGCCGCGTCCGTCCCTGTCGCCGCAGCGAAATCAACGCCCCAATGCACGCTGGTGCTTTCCCTGCCGTCAGCGTATTCATAGGTGCGCCTGTCGCCGAACTGCGCACTGATTCTGCGAGCCTCTACCGGCATGACAAACACATCCGTGTGGTAGACAGCCGAGGATCGAACCGTATGAAGAATCCGTTGAAGCTCCCGAGCCTCCTCCAGGCGCTGCTGGTCCGGCTCCGTGAGCAGACTGGTGAGGTTCCGCCCGAGGGCTATTCGCATTTCGGAGTACGCGCTCGGATACACTTCAATACTCGTCCGCTCCTCGACTCCGAAACGGTCGGACAGGAACCGAACTCGCACGGTGTACGGGCCTGCAGCCGCGGTACTCGAAATACCAAGAAGCGCAAACCATATGCCCGCTGCGTCATCGATCATGAAGGCCTCCGTCCGCGAATGGGTATTCCCGTTCGGAGCAATCAGTTCCACCGCCACCGACTGAAGACCGGCAGCCGAGTCAAAGATCGAAAGCAGATCCCGATTCGGCTCAATTGCTACCGTTAAAATTGATCCCTGAGAGACCGACGGACCGACGTGTATTTCGACGGCGTCGAGGGTAGCAAACGAACAGAGCATATACAGTATAATCGCCATGACGGCATGCATCTGCTGAGATCCGGTCTCCCGCTTCATGTCCGTTCCTTTTGCGGCACCTTCACGACCGCCGTACGTCCTGCAGGACAAGCTGCAGCGTTTCGTTACCCTGGTAGTGATTCACGGTGACCTCAAACACAGCGTCGACGACATCGCCCGTCGCAAAGTCAGCGTCGAGGCGTTCGCCGGCGTTCCAGAACAGGGCCGGCCATTTATGTTTACCCGAATCAAGAAGCAGCTTCGCATGCTTTTTCTCGCCCTTACCGACGAGTTGCGCATCAAGAATACGCAGTCCGCTGCTCATAAAGAGCAGCCCCCGGTATTGCTGCCCGTACGGTCCGAGTCGATCCACGAGATTTCTTATCTCCGGATTGAGGTGCGCATGCGGGAGTTCAGCGTCGATTGTCACCGACGGCTCCAGTTCCTCGGTCAGGACGATGTCCGGTATAAGATCCGTAATGCGTCGTTCAAACTCCGCCCAGCGGTCAAGCTGAAGATGAAAGCCGCCGGCAGCGTCGTGCCCACCCCAGTCGTCGAGAATATCGTCAAGCTGTGCAAGAAAACCGGTTACTCCGAAACCCCGCATCGCGCGGACGCTTCCGACTGCGCGCTTGTCCACGACTGCCACGACGGTAGCGGGCGCATTAAACAGTCGTGCAAGACGACCTGCGATAATGCCTGTGATACCACGGTGTACGTCGTCATCGCGTACCAGAACGAACCGACCACCTGACGCCTCGTAACTCTGCTGCGCGAGCGGCAGTATCCGGGTCCATGCGGTTTCGCCTATCTTCTTTCGGGTCAGATTAAGCTGCACAATGGACTCTGCCAGCGTCGCACACTCGGCAGGATCGTCGGAAAGGAACAACCTCACCGCTTTGTCGGGCTCGCCCATTCGACCGCTCGCGTTAATGACAGGAGAAATCTGCCAGGCGATGTCGTTCGATGACAGCGTTCTGCCTGCGAGTCCGAGTCGGGCGAGAAGCTCGCGCAGTCCGGGATTCCTCGTTGTCGCCAGGGCACGCAGACCCTGTCGAACGATGATCCGGTTCTCGTCGGTGAGTGGCATCATGTCTGCAAGGGTTCCAAGGGCGGGTAGATCGAGACGTTCCGCGTACGACGCGCCCAGGCGGGGTTCTTTTGCCGTGAGAAAGATTGTGTACAGCTGTACGAGTACGTCGAGTTCGGAAGGTGATTCGGTCGAGTACACCGCCATTCGGGACTGATCCCGCATGCGAATGAGACTCTTCCCCTGCAGGGACGGGAAATACCGGTGTATCTCGGTGGCAATATCAAGAACGTGAACGTCCACCGACGAACCGAACGCCTTTCTGATCAGCTTTGCCTGAGTTGTCTCGTCGTACACGAGGATTGCGTTGCCCTGGAGAAAGGAAAAGAGTCTGGTCTGTTCAATATTTCCGACACCGGGAACGAGATTCTCGGATACCCGATCGACTTCGACGAGATTGATGAGCCTGACAGCCTCGATAATCACCGTCTCGTTGCCGGGCCGAGCGTTCAGGAGTACGACCGGCTGCTTATAGAGTTCACCTTGCGCAAATATCAGGGCCCACCGCAGTTTCGCCGCGAGACCGCAGCCACACAGCCCGTCAAACGGATAGCTGCTGTCAGAAATTTTCGGATTGATGATAGCCACCGCAGGAGGCAACAGTTCCGGTGCGTTATGATGATCGACGATAACCGTATCGATACCGAGGGACTGAGCGTGTTCAATAGCCGACGCGGCTGTTATTCCACAATCGACGGTGACGATCAGGGTTCCATCCTGTTCGTGAAAGCGATCAATGGTTCCCACTTGAATGCTGTAGGGTTCGTCGCCCATAGGCACCGCCCAGTCGACGTCTATCCCGAGTTCGCGAAATGTACGGACAAGGAGTGTGGTGGATGTGATCCCGTCGACATCCCGGTCACCGAATACAAGTACCTTTTCACCCTCAGACGCCGCCTGAAGAATACGGTCGACTGCGTCTTCCATCTCATCGAACAGAAACGGATTATGCATGTATCGGACGTCATCTTCGAGTATGTACCTGACATCATTCGGATCCGTGAGACCCCGTCGGCACAATATCGCAGCGGTCAACAGATCAATCCCGTAACGCTCCGAAACAGAGCGCACTTTATTTGAGTCTATTCGTTCTTTATTCCATCGCATTCAGGGTCTATTCCTTTTGCAGAGAAACTTCGTCGATTATCATCGATGCCGGTGTTTCGGCTCCCTCTGGCGACACACCGACGGCGTGCTGCAGCCAGTTCAGTGCATCCGGTATACGAGATGCATCCCGTGCATACAGACGCGCGATCGAAGCTCCCTTTTGCACGGCATCACCCGGTTTGCAGTCAAGGATTATGCCGACGTCGGGAAGCACGTCGTCCTCCGCCCGCATGCGACCGGCTCCGAGTGCTCCTGCGGCTCGTCCGAACGCGTAGGCATCCATGCTGCTGATCACCCCGCCCTCATCGGCGCGCAGGACATGCTCTTTCGGGGCCCGGCCTGCGGGTTCGGTCGCCCGTGTAGAGTCTCCGCCCTGAGCTTCAACGTTCTGAACGAACCGCTGAAGGGCTTTACCGTCGTCCACCGCACTCAGGCACAGTTCTGCTCCGGCATCTACCGTCTCGACCACACCTGCTGCGACTAGCATCCATGCGCCAAGACGGATGGTAACCTCCATGAGATCGTCAATTCGACGACCCTGCAGACATGCGACCGCCTCTTCTACCTCGAACGCGTTGCCAATTGCATAGCCAAGAGGCGCATCCATGCGGGTGACGCAGGTAATAACCGGCCTTCCCAGTGTCGCTGCCGCGTTTCTGAGACTATCAGCCAGGGCTCGTGCATCGTCTCTCGTCTTCATGAACGCGCCCGCACCACATTTCACGTCAAAAACGAGGGCTTCTGCCCCCTCTGCGAACTTCTTCGAAAGAATACTCGCGGTTATGAGCGGAATTGACTCGACGGTTCCCGTAACATCACGCAGGGCGTATAGAAGGCGGTCGGCAGGTACCACGTCACTGCTCTGTCCGGTCATGGCGTATCCGCACGCACGAATTATTTCGCGGAACCGGTCTTCAGACAAGGCTGTGCTGTAGCCGGGTATACTTTCGAGCTTATCGAGCGTCCCGCCCGTGTGTCCCAGCCCGCGACCGCTCATCATCGGTACCTGAACCCCGCAGGCGGCGACCATGGGCGCCAGAATAAGGCTGACCTTGTCACCAACACCACCGGTTGAATGTTTGTCGACCAGGGGTCCTTCCAGTCCCGAGAGGTCAAGCGTCCGACCGCTTTTGATCATGACATCCGTGAGATTACCCGTCTCCTCGGAGCTCAATCCATTCAGAAAAGCCGCCATAAGCCAGGCAGACACCTGATATTCGGGAATCGAACCGTCGACGGCTCCAGACACCAGCTCTTCGATCTCCCGGCGACTGTTCTGCTTTCCGTTTCGTTTATTGATTATCGTATCGAGTACACTCATACCGGTATTATCCTGTCAGCCCGCGTCGGCCGGGCGTCTGTCATGGTAGCACAGCTATCACCATCTGAATATACAGGACCTTTTCCGCACCTGATTGCTTTCGAAGATAAAAAACAGGCATTATTCTGGAGATATGTTCAAATTATTCATGGATCTTGACGGAGTACTTGTCGATTTTGACCGTGGGGTTCAGGAATTGACGGGAAAACGTCCGGACGAACTCCATCCGAAGCGCATGTGGCCACAGATTGCGCGTGCGGACGGTTTTTACGAGCATCTGCACTGGATGCCTGACGGTCGGGCGTTGTGGGATGAGGTTCGACACCTGAATCCTGCCGTCTTAACAGGTCTCCCTATGGGTACGTGGGCAGAACCGCAGAAACGTGCGTGGTGTACACGTGAGCTTGGCCCCGATGTCCCGGTCGTCACCTGCTTGTCCCGTCACAAAGCGCGTCGCGCACATGAGATCACACCGGACGGTGTCAGTCCCGTCCTTGTTGATGACCGGGAGAAACTCAAGGAAGCCTGGGAAGAGGCCGGAGGCGTGTTCATACTGCACACGGATGCAGAATCGAGTCTGCAGAAGCTCCGGGATGCCGGCGTGCTCTAAATACCGCCAAGACAGAGGTTGGCGTCAGGGATACAGGCCGAGAAACCCGCCCGCGGTTCGAACCGTGTTCAGCTCAAGCTCAAGGACCCGCTGTACGGCTCTGACCAGATACGGGACGGTATCGGGGAGGCCCCCGGTACATGACTCGGAGAACTCGACGAGATCCTCCACCGAACTCGTGTCGAGAGATGAAACGATGCGCCGCATGTTCGCGTCCTTCACGGCGTCCGGATCTACCGGGGCACCGGTAATTGCGAGAAAGCGGAGGAGAAACTGACTGCATACCAGCCGGACACGAGTTTCCCCGGCATCACGAACGAGCAGCAGACACTCACGAAATACGTCGTACAGTTCGTGTGCAGCCTCTCCACCACCGAAGGAGCGAAGAACGATTTCGGCCCAGAGTGATGCAACATAATACCGGATAACATCCTCGCGTATTCCATAGAACATATCGAACACTTCGACATCGCTTATTTTGACGTTCTGCTTGACCGGATCGCGATAGATGTAGAACTTTCCCCATACGAAAGGATCGGTAATACCACGAAGGCTGCCTTTGCGGCTGTACGCTCCGAAAGCCGTGGCCCGAACGAGACCATTCTCCGGGGTAAAGAGGCTGACGCCTTTGTGAAGCTCTCCAAAGCGTCGGTTTTCTAGCACAATGGCTTCACACGTGCTGTGGCGTTCCATTCTGGCCCATACTATAATCGAGGAACTACATTATGGACACTGACAACCTCAGAAACATCGTACCCGCAGACCACATTATTCCCACCCGGCTGGTGGTGATTCCTGTGACTGGTCGCCCGCTCTATCCCGGAATATTCATACCCATGATGGTCACCGGGGAGCGCGATCTGAAAGCCGTGCAGGAAGCGACCTCGAGCGACGGATTTGTCGGGCTGGTACTGACGCGCGACGAAGACATAGATGACCCGACCGCTGAAGATCTCTACGAAATCGGAACCGCCGCCCGCATTGTAAAGAAGATCAACCTGCCCGATGGTGGTCTAAACATCTTTCTGCAGACCGTGAAGCGATTTCGAGTCAAAAAGGTCCTGAAGAACTCAAGTCCGATCGTTGTAGCGGCAGAACAGCTTGAGGACACGAACTATCAGGGTGACGAGGTAAAAGCCCTGACCCGAAGCCTGATCGGAGAAATGAAACAGGTATCCGAAAACAATCCGTTGTTTTCCGAAGAAATGCGTCTGAACATGGTAAACATCGACCATCCCGGAAAAATTGCCGACTTTATAGCAAGCATACTGAACCTCGATCGCGACGCTCAGCAGAACGTTCTTGAGACCGTGGATGTTCGTACGCGCATGGAAATGGTGCTCGTCCACATCAAGCAGGAACAGGAGCTCATGCGTATACAGAAACGTATACAGACACAGATTAACGAGAAAATCGAGAAGAGCCAGCGCGAGTATTTTTTAAAGGAACAGCTGAAGGCGATCAAGGAAGAACTGGGAATGTCCGGCGACGCGAAGAGCAGTGAACTCAAGCGACTCCGCGACGCGATAGAATCCATCGAGCTTCCCGACGACGTGCGCGAATCGGTCGAGCAGGAACTCGAGAAGTTTGCGCTCACCGAACCGCAGTCACCTGACTTTGCGATCATACGGAACTATCTGGACACCGTCATCGGTCTCCCCTGGGGCGAGCCTGCACCGGAAGATATCGACATTAACCGTGCGAGCGAAATCCTGGAAAAGGATCACTATGGCCTGAATGACGTGAAGGAACGCATCCTGGAGTTCCTTTCGGTGCGAATACTCAGAAAAGATACGAAGGGTTCCATCATCTGTCTTGTCGGTCCTCCGGGTGTAGGCAAGACCAGCATAGGACGCAGCATCGCGCGCGCGCTCGGAAAGGAGTTCTTCCGGTTCTCCGTCGGGGGCATGCGCGATGAGGCTGAAATCAAGGGGCACAGGCGCACGTATGTCGGTGCGATGCCGGGTAAGATCATACAGGGTTTGAAAATAGTTAAGGATCGTGCTCCCGTTTTCATGATCGATGAGATCGATAAACTCGGATCGGGAATACAGGGAGACCCTTCAAGCGCATTGCTCGAAGTTCTCGATCCGGAGCAGAACTCCGACTTTCGCGATCATTATCTTGACCTTCCCTTCGATGTCTCCGGTATTCTTTTCGTTACCACGGCAAACAATATGGATACGATTCCCGGACCGCTGCTTGATCGCATGGAAGTCATTCGTATTTCGGGATACATCAACGAAGAGAAAACCGCAATCGCCCGAAAATACCTCATTCCAAAATCCCTCACGAAAGCCGGTCTGAAACGCAGCGAGGTGAAGTACAATAAAACGACGCTCATTGCGATCGCCGACCGGTACGCACGCGAAGCGGGTGTGCGAAACTATGAGAAAGCACTCGATCGCATACACCGGAAAATTGCGCGCGCAAAACTGGAAGGAAAGGTAGAGACTCCGGTCAAAATGTCGCCTGAGCTCCTGCCACAATACCTCGGGCACCCTTCGTTTGAGGAGCTGAACGAACGCACTGTCGAACGCCCGGGCATGGCGATCGGACTGGCGTGGACACCGTATGGAGGAGACACGCTGCTCATCGAAGCTGCTCAACTCCCGGGAAAAGAGGCATTCAAGCTGACCGGTAAAATGGGCGAAGTCATGCAGGAGTCCGCAAACATCGCGTACACCTATGTGCGCAGCATTGCGTCCGGGTACGGAGTCTCGGCGGATTTTTTCGAGACGCACAGTATTCATCTGCACATACCCGCCGGTGCAATACCAAAAGACGGACCCTCAGCCGGTATCACCATGGCGACGACCCTCCTGAGCCTCGCACGAGGCAAATCGATTCGCAAAAACGTCGCAATGACCGGAGAACTGTCCCTGCTTGGAGCTGTCCTTCCTATTGGCGGGCTCAAAGAAAAAACTGTCGCTGCCAAACGCTCGCGGATCAAGACGATTCTCTTCCCGAAGGCCAACGAGAGGGACCTTGAAGATATTCCACAGCACGTGAAAAAAGGGATACGGTTCGTGCCGGTATCCCGTATGGAAGAAGTTATCGCGGAGGTTTTTTGACTCGATCATGCCCGTTGCGGCTTCTATCCATCGTATTTCTGCTCGTTGTGTTTCAGGAGGATCTGTTCGGACGCGGGGCATTTCACCCAAAATTTGCAATGACGATCTCGGAGTATCATGAGATGGTCAAGACGCTGCCGCTGGAGGTTCAGGCGCGCGTCATGCGGGATCCGGGACATTTCCTCGACCTTACGGCGGCGGTACTTGAGTCCGATACCCTGCTCGTGCGCCACATTGACAGGAGTATCGGTCTGTCTCCGGACTACACTCCCGACGGCCTCATAAGCCTGCGTGAAGCGGCCCCTGATGTTCCCGTCTACTCGAGTGATGACAGACTCATTGCGTCAGCCGCAACTGCTCTTTCTGCGCTCGTGCGAAGCGCAGCAGACGCTGGAATACACCTCGCAGTCTCGAGCAGTTTTCGTGACTACCACACACAGGAAGACGTATACGCTGATCACATCACGCGCTTTGGCTTTCGAACTACCGTGCAGCTGGTCGCACCGCCGGGTCATAGCGAGCATCAGCTCGGTACAACCGTGGACTTCCACCCGGTTGGACGACGGTTTAACGACTCCCCTCAGGATCTCTGGTTGAGCGAACACGCCGGCAGATACGGTTTTTCGATGAGCTACCCGCCCGATCTTGAACATATAACCGGATATCTCCATGAAAGCTGGCATTACCGCTATATTGGCCTGCCGGCAATACACCTGCGGGATGGCTTTTTCAACGGTGTCCAGTTTCACCTGACGGAGTTCTTTCACCGACACGGCGATTTTCTTCAGCAGGTCCACAGACAGTAGAGACTTCTCGGTCCCGATGGTATAGTGCGTGCATGGATACGTCAGACGCCGTAGATACAATCGCAGAACTGTCGGAGCTCGGCATTCAGGTGCCGGAGATTCTTCTGCCGGAACCAGGTATCGATCTAAGGACCTTTGCCGTCGTTGCCTGCGATCAGTTCACGAGTGAGCCCGAATACTGGGATGAGGTGGACTCATACGTCGGCCCTGCTCCGTCAGCACTCCGCTGCGTTCTGCCCGAAGTCTACCTTGAAAGTTCCGATGTGGACGATCGAATACGCCGGGCGCAGGAGACTGCCGCACGGTACTGTTCCGAAGGTATCCTGCGCTCCCCCGGCAAGGGAATGATACTGACGCAGCGAAGCCTGCCGGACGGGAGCATCCGGGAGGGTCTCGTTCTTGCACTGGATCTGGAAGCTTACGATTTTTCGACGGGCTCGGAATCACTGATCCGGGCGACGGAAAAAACCATACTCGAACGACTGCCGCCACGCGTCAGGATACGCATGGGCACTGCAATTGAGCTCCCGCACATCATGGTCATGATCGACGACTCGGAGAACCGGGTTTTCAGCTATCTCAACAGTATCCGTGCGCAACTTCCACCGGTTTACGACACGGAACTCATGCTCGGAGGGGGCAGTGTATCGGGTCGTCTACTCTCCGACACCGACCATATGCGTGCTCTCGCCCTACGGCTGCGCAAACTCATCGATCCCGAACGTCTGAGAGAAAAGTACGACACCGACATTCCCCTGCTCTTTCCTGTCGGCGACGGAAATCACAGCCTTGCCGCGGCACGCACCTACTGGCTCGGACTCAAAGAACAGGGAGCACCGATGGACCACCCTGCCCGCTACGCGCTTGTCGAGGTGGTCAACCTTCACGGATCCGGTATGAGTTTTCACCCGATACACCGCCTCGTACGCCGTGTATCTGTATCGGAACTCTACGACTTGTTGAAGGAGAGTGGTTTCCGCCAGACGGACGGGAACGCGCTCGATAGTGAGACCATTCGCGTCCACTCGGCTCACGACACGAGCGTGTTCGCTCCGCCGGAAGGAAGCTCGCTCACCGTCGGTCTCGTGGATTCGGCGCTTTCCAGTCTTGCAGAAAGCCGCAATACGCTCTCGGTGGATTACGTTCATGATCTGGAGTCACTTTCGCGCTGGATGGCCGAGGGAGCGGTACTGATAGAAATGCCGGCGATAAACCCTCACGATATAGTCCCGACGGTAATACGCGACGGCGCACTGCCGCGAAAGGCGTTTTCGATCGGCGAGGCGCGCGATAAGCGCTATTATCTTGAAGCACGCCGAATTCGGAACGATAATACGTTTAATTTACGAGCAATCGGGGTAGAATAAAAAGGTATGCGTCGTATCGGCCTTCTGGCTGCCCTGTTATGTACCGTCGCTGCAACGGGAGTCCTCGCAGAAAATCACCGGCCGGTCCTTGCATTTGCAGGGCTGATTGCTCGGGATGGGGACGTATCGGCAGCCGAACTCCGGGTTTTCGAGAATCGTATCACGTCGGCCCTCGTTCCCTTTGCCGAACAGACGGGATTCAGCGTAATTATACCCCGAAACCGGACAGCGATTCTCGAGCTGCTGCTCGGCTCGCCGGATGGCACCTCGGCTCAACTCAGTCAGGAACTTATCGCAGATGCTGTAATCGCCGGTGAGCTCACACGAATCGAGGGTATGCTCTTCGTTGATGTCAGAAGCATCATCGTCGAGACCATGGAAATTGCGTCCCTGTATTCCGGAGAGTTTCGTGACTTCTCGGCAGCTCTGGGCTCGGCTCGAGAGATTGTCGCGAGTCTCGTCGAGTCTTCACGTGGCGTTGTAGCCGGTTCGTCTTCAGACGCGAGCGTTCCCGAGATGACTGTACGTTCCAGTCTGACCCTCAGCGAAATTGCCGGTGCGTGGAACGGCGACAGAGGTATTGGCGTGGTGGAGATTCGAGACGACGGATCAGGAACCGCACACCTGAACGGGTCCGGAACCATGCTGGTGTCAGTGACGATAGAAGACAGCCGGGTCATCGTGCGGCAGGACGAACCAAACGCACCAAAAATGTATATGCCCGTCTTTCCGTATACCGTGGCCGTACAGATTGTAGATATCGCTCGTCCCATGCGATGGGTTTTCACCCTCAATGAACGTGGTGATACGCTTGTCGGTGTTAAGGACACGACCTTCCTGCAAGTTGACCGGGGGCGCGTCATCTGGGCCGACAACTCCTACTCACGGGAAGCTGTCTGGACCCGCCGGGAGTAGTCGCTGCTCAATGCACAGGCGGTTACGCTGCGTGTTTTCCCTGAACGACGGACGGACCCATTTTTTCTGATCGCCGCTTCGTGTCCGAATCAGTTCCCAGAACGCTCAGCAGTCCGAAGACTCCGATACCGATGATTGCGGCGGTGAGCCGTAAGGTCGCCCGATTATCATCAAACGAAATGGTTCGGTATACCAGACTACCCGGGCTCATAGGCTCAGTCACATCTACCCACGACTCAACGACCAGGCGTCGTTCGTCAGCTGCGAAGAAACCGAGAGATCGAGCATAGATGCGAAGCAGTTCACGATCCCGCTGGAGATCGTGTATTCGCCCTTCAAGCTCGGAGTTTCGTGCGGAGAGGTTCTCCATGTTTACCGCGAGCCTTTCACGGTACGATAGCAACTCGCGTTCGTTCTGAACTCCCGAGACTCCAAACAGATATGCAAGGACAAGATAGACACAAACCGAACTGAGGCTGGCGATGAGCAGATGTAACTTGACCATGGTGATTCCTTGTCTGATTAACGGTCTGGAAGCTTCCTTGTATTAGCGTCACGCAATTCTTTATATATGACGCGTTTTATTGACAGCTATTTAACCCGCGTCGTACAGTGAGAATGGTGTTTAAATTACGTGGATACTGCCGATATCTACCGTAAGAGCATCTGTAAAGATTCGATTTTATTCTGCAGGAGCATGGTGAATGTCCGCTGAAGAGGAAAAGAAAGAATACACAGCCGACGACGGAGCCTTTGACAGCACCGAACTCGATGAATACGGAGTCTGGGTAAAGTCCGGGCCCGACGACCTCGACTCTGACCTGTCTGCGGACTCAGTGGAAAATCTGGATCTGGAAGATGTCGGGTCAGACGTGGAGTCAGGTTCACTCGACGCCTGGGCAGAGTCCGAGCAGGGGGACCCGGAGTCAGAAAGTCTCGAAGACGATCTCGTGTCTCTTGATGACGCTGAGTTTTCGCTCGACGAGGTCTTCGAAGAAGACGGGTCGAATGAACTCGAAAGCGGATCCGATACGGCTTTCGACGAACTCAACGAAGACCTTTCGTTTTCAATCGAAGAAGACGACATCGCCGACGATACACCGTTGGATGACCGGGCAGGCGAGTCCGAACTCACCGCCGAGGAGGAAGCCCTTCTGTCGGAACTCGAAGAGGACGATAACGAGGAACCTGCCGGAACTGACACAGAATCAGGTTTCGAGCTCGACGATTTCGACGATATTGAAGCAGTAACCCGGGATATGACAGATGAACCGCAGGAAGCGGCTGAGAAACCGGACGTCGCGGTGCCGGACGTTTCGCCTCAGGTTCTTGAAAAGATCGAGGGGGAACTCAGCGGAATCCGCAGTGAGATTGCTGCCCTGAAGGCCGAACTCGCGGAGCTCTACGGACTTCGGGACACGGTAAAGACGTCGGAGCCGGCAAGCGTAACACCGGATACACCGTCGCCGACGGTATCCGAGAGCGGTCCGCTGGAAGAGTTTGCTGACATCGACGAGACCTATGAAACCGACGATTTTTTTGTGCCGGACGAAGACGACACCGGAGCGAATGCGAGCGCCGACGTCCTCGCTGAGACCGACGAAGAGTTCTTCCTGCCACAGGATGATGAAGAAGGCGGCGGATTTTTCGACGACGACGGCGATGAGACAATCGCCCTGACGGGTGACGAGCTGGACAACATCCTCAGTACCGCCGAGTTTACCGAAGAAGCGGGAAAACCTACCGAGTTCGAGGACGAGACATCGTTCGGACTGGCCGATACCGATGAACAGGACATAACCTTCGACGACCTCCCGGAAGAAGAATCGTTTGAGGAAAGCACCGTTACAATCGGAAACGACGCCGGAGAGTTTGACGCGGCGGTAGACGAGATATCACTTGAGCCTGACGACGATTTAATCAGTCCGGAAGAGTCAGCAGACGATGACGAAGTTGACGCGCTCGCCAACATGGATCTCGAGCAGGAGCTCTCCGACATCGACGAGCTCTCCGACATCGATGAGGTTTCCGACGAGGATGAAATTCCCGACTCAGACGGAATATCCGCCGGAGACGAGATTTCACCCGAATACGAGCTCTCCGACATCGATGAGCTCGCCGACGAGAACGATGGACCGACCGCGCCCGTGTCGGAAGAAGCCGCAGCGGATGCCTTTGATGTCGACGAGCGTAGCGAGTTGCAACCCGATACCGACATCGATGTAACCGACGAATCCACGCGCAACGTAGACGAGATCCCAAGTGGGCTTCGTGAAGAAATACGATCGGTACTTACGTATATGGATCAGCTCCTCGAGTCGCTTCCCGAGGACAAGATCCGGGAGTTCGCCGAGTCCGAACACTTTGAGGTATATAAGCGACTGTTCGAGGAACTTGATCTGGAGCCCTGATGGGTTTGATGAATCGGGTGCTCCGTAAGCCGGAGTACCAGCGAGAACGACACGAACAGGAAATGGCGCCGACGGCAGCACCCGACACAAGGGAGCCGCTGGAAACTCCGTTGTCAACCGCTCGTGAGTTCGATCCTGTACCCCGGGAGTCAGCCCGACGCCTCGATTACGTGTTAAACAGCCTGGAGACCATTCCGGCCGGGATCGGTTTTCCGGGTGCGGTATTCGATTTACTCGTACACACGCTATCAGTCACCAGCGGCGCAATGCTGATACGTGACGTCGAAGACAAGCGCTTCAAGGTATGGGCCTCCTGCGGTATAGACCCGACGACCCGAGGGCGCTTAATCCTGAAACGTAAAGTGATCGATGAACTCGTTCCCGAGCGAGTGTCTTATCTCGACGAAACCAGACGCGAACAGATGGGGCAGTATCTTTCTGTCCGTGAAAGGAGTCTACACGAACCGGTACTCCTCTGTCGTTTCCAGACCAGTTCACGTCTTTGCGGAGTTCTGGTCATTTTTCGCAGTCCCGAACTGTTTGCGGATTCCGAGAACGCCGAACTGCTTCTCGCCGCATTGAGCGAGCCTGTTGCGAGAGTCATCAGCACCTACAGGGAAACCCCGTTGCAGCGAATGATCAACCCCTTGATTCTGAACCCGAAGGATTTTCGGCGGAGCGTTCAGACATCAATGCGCAGGCTTCTCTCCTCCTCGCACGGACTGGTTCTCGCATACATTAACCTCAACCGTATAACAGAGTCTGTGTTATCCGTCCTTCCGACGGCGGACAGATATCATGTGACCCGGGATATTCGGCTTATCGCTGCTTCGATGTTCGCTGCAGCGGGTGACGTCACCATCGTCGAGCCCGATGGTCTCGTTGTTGCGGTTACAATGCCGTCAGGAGAACACGGCGAACTCCTGATCGATCAGCTCAGTGGACGCCTCGGCGCTCTGCTCCCGGAGCTGCCCGGCCGGTTCCGCGTGGAAGCCCGTATACGACAGTGGCCAATAGATTCGGACAATGCAGACAGTCTTCTGGACGACCTGTTGAATCAGACGTGATCGAAGTTCTTCCGTCCCGTGATGGCGGCCTGACTGTATCGGTAGATTCGCTCCAACTGTATTCGAGGTACAATCCGTCGCTTCAGGTCAGACGTTTCCTCAAGACGAAAAACATCCGAAACGAGGACTGCATAATTGTAATAAGCGACGGTCTCGGGCTAATCGAAGAAGAAATCATCGGACTCGCACCCGAAGCCAGATTGATCTCGATTATCTTAAGCCGGTACGTTTACTCGTGTCGCCAACGCGCCCCTGCGAATGCGACATGGATATACGATGCTGAGGAACGCTCCGATTATCCCTCGCTCAAAGAGTTCCTTCGAAACCACCTGGGCAAGACCGACACGGTAACACCACAGCTGCTCGTATGGGATTCCGCTGCTCGTGCATTCGCGCACGAGTTCACCTCGATCTTTCCCCTCGTCGAGACCTTCCTCCGCAGAGAAGCTCACAGTCAGCTCACGACACGAGTATTCGGCCGTCGATGGACAAGAAACATCATACGAAATCTAACGAACCCGCCTTCTCTTTACCGTCTAAACACGCTTCCAGAGACCGGAAAACCGGTGGTCGTGATTATCCCGGGTCCGAGTGCAGATGAGTGCTGCGAGATCGTATCCCGGTACCGGCCTGAAGTTGTTGTCCTTGCCGTTTCCTCGGCACTTTCCGTCCTGACATCGAGATCAATTGTGCCCGATATTGTTGTCCACACGGACCCGGGTTACTACGCACGATTACACTTTCTCCCGGGATATTCACCGGGAGAATCAATCCTCTGCATGCCATTAACAGCTGCAGGTCCCAGGGTCACGTTTCACGCCTGGTTTGCATTCAGTAACGGTCTGAACGTCGAGAGGGACGCTCTGAGACACGTGAACGCACCCGAGATCCGCATACCGGAGGCAGGAACCGTGACGGCGACCGCTCTGAGAATCGCCGGGCAAATCAGTACGTACAGGACCTTCGTGTGCGGTCTTGATCTCTGCCTGCGAGACATTCAGTCACACGCGCGAGGTCACAGTTTCAGTAGCTGGATCCTGCCGCGTACAAGCAGGGTCTCTTCCATCGAGCAGGCTTACTTCGAGCGTGCATTACACGCTGTCAGCGACCGCTCAGGTTATCGATATGCTCCCAACCTGGACGTATACGCTTCATGGATCAGGGATTATGCTCGGGATAAACGCGATCTGTATCGTGTAGCACCGTCACCGGTCGATGCTGGAATGCACAACCTGAGCCTCGATACCTTTGAGTCGCTTCTCGGTCGCACACCGCAAGCGAAGGAGCAGTCGGTCTATGCGCTCCAGATCGCTCCTCTTCCGTTCAACCCTCCGGATGACGCCGGACTGTCCCTTGCCAGACGATGGAATCGCCTCAGGCGGCAGTCCGGCTCCAGGTCGGAACTCGCGAAGGAGTTACGGACGGTTCTCGGTGACACGGAGGCTTTATGAGTAATGCCGACCGGAGTCTGTTTCGTAAGAACATGGACGCGTTACGGAACTCGGATGTGTACAGGTTTCGACACATGCGTCACCAGACGTTCATGGACGAAGTCGAACACACCGAACCGACACGCGCGGTAACACTTGTAGAGGGTCGCGGCAGCTACCTGATTCCCGAAGTCCGGACCGAAACCTCACGCTATACGCTTCACTCGAAGTACGACCCTGCCCGCGAAGCAGAGCGGGCGGTCGACGCCATTGACACACGGGGTACCCTCTGCGTGTTCGGACTTGGTGCGGCCTACCATATACGGCGACTCCTATCCGAACCACGCGTCCTGCAGATTCTTGTGTTTAGCGAACCGTCCGACGTCTTACGAACCATAATGAGCCGTATTGATCTCAGCGACGTCCTGGGTAATCGACGAGTTCATCTTTGTACGTCCGATTCAGCTGCGACTATACGCGGAACGGTCACGGCCGGGCACGTCCCCTTTTTCTCGTCACGTATCACGGGTTTCCATTTGCCGGTATTCGCGCGGGTTTTTACCGACAGGTTTGAGAAGTTTCGACAGGGAGTAGACTCTGCGATCGGGGAAATTGCAGACGATCTGAGCACACAGGTCCGTTTCTCAAAACTATGGTTTCGCAACATACTGCTCAACAGCGTCTCATCGGACCGGATCGCGCCAGCGTCGCTTCCCCGTTCACAACCCGTTACTATCGTCGCCGCCGGGCCGTCGCTGGATGAACACCTCGACGAGCTTTCACGCTCAGAACATCATCTGATCTGCTGCGACACCGCCGCTCCCGCGCTTGCGACCGCTGGCATCGCTCACGCGACAGTTATCTGTATAGACCCTTCCCTGTACGGATACCACCACCTTCTGAACGGTTTTCCCGATCATTCCCGGACGATACTCGACATCGGGACGCATCCGGCAGTCTGGAAACAGGCGCCACAACCTTCCGGTGTTGCGTCCCGTCATCCACTCGTGCAACTCATGTCGCCCGTTTTCGATCATCTTCCAGTCGTACAATTCAGCGGTGACGTAACCAACGCCGCCGTATGGCTTGCACGGTCCTTTTCTTGTGCTCCAATCAGCGTCGTCGGAGCCGATTACAGATGGACCGGTGGAAAGCCGTATGCACAATCGACATATATCCCGGAGCTCTTCCTGGGGTCGAGCGACCGGTTCGTTCCGGGCGAGTCTAAAACGATCGCGTTCATGTTCGATCGTCATCCTGAACTGAGCCTGCAATCAAACGGTGACTATGCTGTCGCTGAGTTCGATTCGCGTCGGAAGGCACTGCAGCACCTTCTTGATACCCCACAGTCGTGTACCGTTGAGCAGCAGCACAGGGCCCCGACTGTAACGGGGCGGGCGCCTCCTCTGAAAAAGGTTCTTCAGAGTGTGTACGATCTGCTCGAAAACGCGCCGGTACCTGACCAGGGGGTATCAGAACCGGAAACCTACTATCAAAGCCTCAACGAGGATGCCCGGTCGGCCGCACTGCTTCTTGGTCCGATTGCAACCCACATAGCAAGACGGTCGCACGTACGGCCGAGTAATGACTCGATGTTGCGGCACATGCGGGAGGCCCGTCGCTTTGCAGGAATGATGATCTCACACGTGCATAGCCTGTCCGGATCACGTATACTGTAAGGCATGAGTCGGATTTTTCGGACGGTTCTCGTACTTGCCAGTGTCGTAATTCTTGCAGGAGTGCCAAGCCTTTTCGCGGTCAGGGTGTATCTGGACCGATCGAAACAGCAGAATCTCGCGGAAACGCATTTCTCAAACGTTATTATCGCTGCGACTCGCATTGTTGCAGAAAACGACGGCGATTCAGGGGCGGGCCAGCCCATAGCTCTGGGACTCCAGGGTCTCTTACGCCTCAACGACCGGCTGAACAGTATCGTTGTCCTGCGTCTGCACGGCGAAGTCGAATATGCGTGGACGAGGGATCCCCAGCGCGCTGCCCTGCTCGACGAGCCTGACGCGTCGCTCGGCGACTACAGCTTCGAGTCGAATCTGTGGCTGGAGCGTCTGACCGATACCATACACGCAGGTCCGATACAGTTCATCGTGAACGCCGAGTATCAGGTCCTATACCCGGAGTTGGTGTTCCAGAATATCCGTGATTCGCTTCTCACCATAATCGCATTCGCGCTGCTTCTGATCGTTGGCCTCATTGCAAGCCTTTCGGCGTCGACACATGAGGTATCGACATCGTCCAGAGATACATCCGCCCCGGACAAGCAGGTACAACCGGAACCGGTACAGGATCGCAAACCGGAACCACCAGCCACGCATACGCATTCGTCGCAGGAGAACACGCACCGCCCCTCAGTCACGACGCCCCTGGTCTCGAGCGATTCAGGGATGTCTTTTGCGGAGCACCTGAACCGCCGGCTTGACCTCGAACTACAACGTGCGGCGGAGAACGAACTCGATGTAACCGTCATATACGGTTCTGTCCTGAACAGTCACAACCAGACTGGACCGGAAGCTGCAGTCTTCGGCCGGCTGGTTCTCGAGTTCTTTCCATTTGAGGATCTCGTTTTCGATCTCAGTAAGGAACAACCCGGACTATGTTGCATAATACTACCAGGCATAGATCTTTCCGGCGCGCTGAGAAAAGCCCAGCGTTTCGTTACATTGAGCCGCCGTCACGACTCGGGTGCCTTCCGTACACGTCTGGGGGCATCGAGTCGAAACGGGCGCCTCGTCGAGAGTGTCAGATTACTTAACGAAGCTCGCGAAGCGCTGGGGAAAACGGACGATACCTCACCCATAGTCGGGTTCCTCCCCGACCCCGACCGTTATCGTCGCCTGGTCAGAAACAGCGGAGACCGTTTCACGGTATCCGGTTGAGGTGACCTGCGATGCGATCGCTGCCCCGCGATACGGGCGAAACGTCACAACGAGGAAAGAGCCAGCAGTAGTTCGTCAATTAGATGGTCAAAGACAAGAACGCCTTCGCGCATTTCGCGGGCCTCTGGAGGAGGGGATGCAGGCCACACCAGACTTGCAGGATAACCGCGTTCGCGCTCCGGGCCAATGTGAACGGTCAGCGACCGTCCGAACGTCTCAAGATCGATATCGATCCGAATGATCGCGTCTTCTGCACGAACCGGTTCGAGTAGAAATGAGCCTCCTTCGAGACTCAGCAGTCGTGAAACCGCGGTTGCAGCCGCAGCTTCTGCCGCCCCGCCGCGTTCGGTTTCCGTTGTCGTAAATCCGCGTTCGAGTCGCTCGATCTCGGCCTCGATCAGGCCGGTGAACCGCACGGAGCGGATCTCGGACCGGGACACGGCTCCCCGGAAGAGGCGATAATCCACGAACCAGTCCATGCCTTGCGACAGAATACGGCTCAAGCCGTCCGCCGTCGCATATACCGTGGGGCTTCCCTCTCCCCTGAGATAAAGAACTTCCATGGCGGCCGATACACCAACGTAGACCCGGTGGCCTTCGTCGCCTGACCACAAACGGATAATGTACTCCCCCTGATTCAATGAGTCGGTAACATCAACGTGTCCGACACCGAGCTCTTCGTGTCGGGCTTCATTCAGTGTCACTGTCCTTGCATCGTGAGTTGATAGAAGCGTTTCGGTGAACCCGAGAACACGGTCGCTCCGTGCCGGGGCATCCGGCGTTCCGTCGCGCCCGACACGGGGAATCTGATTTGCAACTGTCTCGGACTCCACATCTGCAGCGAAGATAGTAAACGCTCCATGATATCCGATAACATCGATACGTGTTACATCATAAGCTTCGAGTCCCCGAAACAGGTCACGCACTACCGCACTATCCTCGTCGCTTCCAGGATCGGCCGTGGAATCGCTTAATACGAAGAGAGCAGACAGGAGCGCGAGGGTAAGAGACACAGCAATTATCGTTCGTAGCCAGTACTTGTCACTCATGAGCTGCCCGCCCTGCGGTTAAGAACTCTGCCGATTCCGCCTTCGTCTGACGGAAACAACACCTGCAATCACCATTATACCCGGTAACACCCAAACGTTAAGCGCCTCAATCAGCATGCCTGTAAACATGCGGGCAAAGGGTTCTTCTATGCGGTCCATGCGAAGCACCGGAACAGGTGTCGGGCTGAGTCGTGCCAGTCCGGGTTCCCCGGAAATCCAGTCGATACCACGTACAAGAAAGTCGAAGTTCGCCTGACTATCGGTGTACAGCACCAGATTGCTCAGAAAGTCGCTGTCCGCGCTCACGACGACCCTCGAGTCATCGTGGAAACCACCTTCGTTCCAGGCGACCAGTGCGTATATACCTGTACTGATATCCCTGTCGCGTTCGATCGATGCCCGGCTCATGGGATCGAGTATGAACGGTGGGCCCTGAAGCCAGGAGGTTGTCGATGAAACAATAAGCGCTTCGGTGGTTCCGCGTCCCGGTTCCGTGAGGCGCAACGGACTCGGCCAGAAAAAGTCGACCGGCCCCGCGTTAACGCCGAGGGGATGCGCGGAGTCGATATTTCGCTGATCGGTTCGTACCCAGGGAGGGTACAAGAGCGGCTGACCCGAAACAAACTCGGGAGGAAAGAGATTCGCTCGCTCATCGAGAAGCATCAATGGTTCGATTTGAACACCAAGGTGGCGCAGAAAACCACCAAACGACTCGTTGTCGACTTCCCTTGCCGTCAGATTCTGTATGTCAACGTCCAGACCATCAAGCGCAAGAAATGCCCCTGCCCCACGCTCAAGAGCATTCTGAACAAGACCTGCGAGATCGGGATGAGGATCCCGGCTGCCGAGAACCAGAATTACATCGTGGGTTGCCGACTCGAGGCCTCTGTGGTCTGCGATCTGAAGCTCGTACAGGCGGTCAAGCGCACTGAGCATAGCGCCATACTCCTCGGTAAGCCGCTCCCCTCGGCTTCCGGAAACGACCAGCACCCGCAACGGTGTGTCCCGCGTCACCGCGAAGATGGCACGAGTGACTTCGTACTCCACCGCTCCAGGATCGAGCAGCGCGGGTATTACGATCCGTCTGTCGAGATATCGGATCTCAACACCGCTGTACAGGTGGCCCGGACCTGCTCCACCGTCGGCCTGTGGAACCGTTCTCTCAACCTCAATTCCCAGACGTTCAAGTTGCTCCGGTGTCAGTCCCCCGTCGACGATGCGTTCGGCGGTGACAATCCCGCCGCCCAGTCTCTCGTATTGTCGCAGGAGCTGGAAGATCTGTTCCGTGCGTGGACTCGCCGCGTTCAGAAACCCGCTCACGAAATACCGGATCTCCAGCGGCTCATCGAGTGCGGCGATCAGTTCCTGCGTCTGCGATCCGAGTGTAAACACCCGTCCGGGAGACAGATCAATCTGCATCCCGACACGCGAAAACAAAAGAATGCCAAGAAGAACAGACGTCGAAAAAAGCACGGTAATTACCCATTGCACGATCGCCGTTCTCGTCCGTCGGTTCATGTTCAATATCCCCGGGAAACGTATCCGTGGACGGCAACCCGCAGCAACACGGCGGTCATCCCGAAAAAGTACAGGATCGCATTTCCGTCCACCAGCCCCTGGACAAACGGTGCATGCCGGTAGTCAAGGCTGATCTGCCGCGCAAGACGGACGATGGTGCCATCGACACCGAGTGCGCCGCCGACGGAATCTGCGTAGCTGAGTACCGAAAAAAACACAATGGAACACATCAAGGCAACGATCTGGCTGTCGGTCATCGAAGATACACAGACGCCGAGGGCAACAAGTACCATGCTTACCATTATGAGGCCCGTGAAACGCACCAGAATGAGCCCGGCTTCGACAGTCCCCATGAGAGACATGGAAAGCGGCACCACCAAATCAAGCAGGAGAAAGACGACGATAAAACTAAGAACCGCCGTCGCCTTTGACAGGACGGTTACCGAAGGAGACAGGGGAAGCGTGCGCAGAAGTAAATCGGCACCGGTCCGGTACTCCTCAGAAAAACTACGCATGGTCAGCGCAGGGACCGTTAACGAGAGGACGGCTATCCAGCTTGAGGAAAGTCTCGAAAGATCCATGATACCGGTCTGCATGAACGCACCGAAACGGAACTGATTCATAACGGGAACCACGAGCATGATAATCCCCGGGATCCAGCCGTGAGAAGAGTACAGGTACACTCGAAACTCTCGTTTGTACGCAGCAAGAAACCGGGTCATCAGAGGTCCTCCTTACCGGCCTTATCGGCATTCTGTTGCCCCGTGAGACCACGATACAGCTCAGCGAGCGATTCGCGCGCTGTTCTGAGCTCAGAGATCTGCATGTCATTTGCAACAGCCCACGCAATCAGTTCCTGTTGCCGTCCTTCCGCTTCCAGGACGAACTCAATACGCTGCTCTTCTCCCCGTACTGAACTCGAGCGTACAGGAAATGGAGCCTGCTTAAGAAGGGAGTCTTCCAGGGGCTTTCGTCCGGTCAGGTCTATCGTCAGGAATAGTATACGGTTATCCACGGTAAGAAGATCATCGACACTACCGGATGCAACGACCGATCCCTTATTGAGAACGAGTATGTCGTCGCAGACACCTTCTATGTCCGGAATATTGTGCGAACTGAACACCACAACTCTGTTATCGGCAAGAGTCCGGACGAGTCTCGAGAAGTCTTCTTTCTGTTGCGGATCGAGACCTGATGTAGGCTCATCGAGCAGGATCACCCGAGCGTTCGAGACAAGGGCCCCTGCCAGACAGGTCCTCCGCCGGTACCCTTTACTCAGATGTTCGTATCTACGTTCAGCGACGTCCGTGAGGCTACAGGTCGTTAATGCCGATTCAATGCGTTCCGCACGCTCACTTCGGTCAAGATCTGTTACGCCGGAAAGGAAGTCGAGGTACTCGCGAACACTCATGTGGGTGAACGCCGGCGACTCCTCGGGCACAAAGCCTATCCTGGTTCTCCACTCAGGACCTTCGTCCAGCGACCATACACCGTCTATACCGATACGACCGTCGTCAGGAACGATTGCGCCCGCAATCAAACAAAGAAGTGTCGTCTTCCCCGCTCCGTTTGGCCCAAGCAGCCCGAGAACTCTCCCCGCGTCGGCCGTAAAGCTTACGGAATCGAGCGCCTTAAAGGAGCCGTAGCTTCTTGTGAGGTCAACAACCTGCAATGTCGGGTCGGTCTTCGCATTCATAACGCGTCCGATCAGTCAGGTTCGCGGTACTCAACGGCCAGCTGCTGTCGATCACGGGTCAGAAAGCTCTCTCTGAAAACCTCCCGTGCCTCGTTCAGCAGTATCTTGAGCTCACGATCAGTATACCGGGGGCTGTAATGTATCAGTCCCATTCTACCGATGTTCCTCGCCTCCACTGCCAGCGTTGCGGCGTCCCGGGCCGTCATATGCTTCTTGGCCACCGCGCTTTCACGAAGGCTTTCGTCGAACATACCTTCACAGATCAGCAGATCGCTTCCTGTCACCTCGTGAGTAAAACTGTCCAGCTTCGTGCTGTCGGTCAGATACGTTACTTTTCGACCCGGTCGCCTCGGTCCGACCACTGCAGCCGGAGGTACGATTCGTCCGTCATCGAGATGGACCGATTCACCTTTCTGAAGCACCGACCACAGGGGTCCCCGTGGCACACCTGCCGCGGTGGCTGCATCCGGGTTGAAGACCCCGCTTCTATCGTCTTCGATGAACGAGTATCCGACACACGTACGGGTATGTCGTCCCGGAAAACTGCGAACACGAAAGCCGTCGCCCTCGAAAACTGTCTGCGGGAGCTCGGGATTTTCGATCTCGCGGACAATTATCTCGTAATTAATGTACATTTCGAGCACACGACGATTGGCTTCTACGTACTCGCGTACACGCGGAGGACCTATTATGTACAGAGGATCGCTGCGGTCTACCTGTGCACTCAACATGAGCATTCCGGGGAGGCCGGTAATGTGATCAGCGTGGGTGTGCGTTATAAATATGGCGGAGATCTTTTTCCACCGGAGATTCAGTCGGCGCAAAGAGACCTGCGTGCCCTCGCCACAATCAAAAAGAAAGAGATCACCTTCCCGACGCAGCAGCATTGAGGTGAGGTGTCTGTTCGGCAGCGGCATCATGCCTCCACAACCGAGGATAAAAGCTTCAAGATTCATGTGTTCAGCGTTGCTGCTCAGCCACCGGTCGGTACGTCGGCTTCGTAATCGACACCAGCAACGTCAAACCCGTGTATCGCGAGGAACTCATGTCGATACCCGGGAAGATCCGTGTATTGCTCAAGGTTATCCTGATTCACCAGACTCCAGATCTTGAGGACTTCTTCCTGTATATCGTCGCGCATCTCCCAGTCGTCTACCCGAATTCTTCCGCTCTCGTCCGTCGGAACAGCCGAATCAGCATACAATCTGTCGGAAAAGAGTCGGTACATCTGCTGCGTACAATCCTCATGAAGACCGTATCGCTTCATGACTTTGAACAGGATCGCAAGGTACAAGGGTACCACAGGGATTACTGCACTTGCCCGCGTCACAACGGCTTTATTCACTGAGACGTAGGCTCGAACGCCCATGGAAGCAAACCGACCTTCGATTTCACCGGCTGTAGCTTCCAGATGATCTTTTGCGCGACCGATCGTACCGTGTCGGTACACAGGATACGTGATCTGCGGACCGATATAGCTGTACGCAGTCGTAACAGCTCCCTGTTCGAGAACTCCCGCTTCCGACAGGGCTGCGATCCAGAGTAGCCAGTCTTCTCCACCCATGACCTTTACCGTCTGTGCAATTTCATCTTCATTCGCAGGTTCAATCGTGACGTGAGTCAACTGTCCTTCGATGGGATCGATGCTGCGTTCACTGAAGGATTCTCCGATGGGCTTGAGCGCTGAGCGATACTGTTCTCCCGTCTCTGGATCGCTCCGTACACCGGAGGCGAGGCTGTACACAACAAGATCCACCGTTCCAAACATGTCGCGGATCGCCGCTATGGCTTCCTTCTTGATCTCCATGCTGAACGCATCACCCATGATCGTTTTTGCCGGAAGTCCGCGTTCGGTCAGTCGCTGATCAAGGTGTGCTGACGTGTACCAGCCGACCGTACCGGTTCGTTTTTCGGTCGGCGGACGCTCAAAAGCAACATTAAGGCTGCCGGCTCCAGCGTTGATCCCTGCGATAAGTCTGCTCGACAGACCGTATCCACCGGAGCCACCAATCACGAGGACCCGTTTGGGGCCGTCAAATGACGTCTGGTCCTCGGCCCATGCTATCTGTTCATCAACCCAGGCCGCACTGCCCGTCGGATGGGCGTTCATACAAAGGTTGCTCCGTATCATCGGTTTGATAATCATGCTGTCTACGCTCCTTACCCGTTTCGCTGCGTATCGTAGCCCGCAGACCACTGAATATTCAAGTTCTTGCGTTGACTGATATGCGGCAGCCTCATTATCGTAGCGCCATGAGTGCACAATCAGTCGTGATACGAGTCTGGAAGCAGCTTGATGAACGCGAACGTACGCGTATCCTTCGACGTTCTGAAGACGACATTGAACAGGTAATGGCTGAGACCGCGGACCTCATCGACGATGTACGGACACGACGTGATGCGGCGCTCATTGAACTCGCGCAGACCTTTGACAAAGCGACTATTGCTCCGGACTCAATTCGCGTCTCAGAGGACGAGTTTGAATTTGCTGAGCAGACGCTATCGGGCGATGTCAAGGACGCTTTGAATTACGTGATTGCTAACGTGCAGACCTTTCATGAGGGACAGATCTCGCATGGATTTCGAATGCACACGATTCGCCCGGGTGTTCTCGCCGGAGAACGCGTTCGCCCGGTAGAGTCGGCAGGCTTATATGTACCGCGCGGACGCGGCAGTTTCCCGAGCATGTTGTATATGGCGGCTGTCCCGGCCCGTATTGCCGGTGTCCCACGCATAGCCGTGTGTACTCCCGCCCTTCCCGATGGGAGGGTTGATGCGGCATGTCTCGTCGCCGCGAGGTTGTGTGGAATAACCGAGGTGTACAGGGTCGGTGGACCGGGGGCCATTGCAGCGCTTGCGCTCGGCACCGAAACCATCCAACCCGTCCGAAAGATCCTCGGCCCCGGCAGCGCACGCGTCACCGCCGCGAAACGACTGCTCGGACATGCTGCCGACGTCGGTATTCCTGCCGGTCCGACCGAGAGCATGATAATCGCCGACCGCCATGCGGATCCCGTTCTCATTGCTGCTGATCTCATGAACGAAGCGGAACACGGAGCTGACTCGCAGGCTCTGCTTCTGACTCCGAGCCATGCCCTCGCAGAGGCCGTCGTCGAGCTTGTGCCCGATCTCATGAAGACACTCCCTGACGAACGCGCCTCCTATGTAGAAACCGTCCTCTCCGGAATCGGCGGAATTCTGATTACCGACTCGATTGAGGAAGCCTGCAGCATTGCAAACCTGTACGCACCGGAACACCTGATGATCCACACGCAGGAACCCTGGGTAACCGCTGAGTCGATCGACAATGCAGGTGAAATTCTTCTCGGGCCGCATATTCCGTTCAGCATGGCCAACTATGCAACCGGCGTGAATGCCATCCTTCCAACTGGTGGCTGGGCTCATACTTGGAGCAGCATCTCGGTACACGACTTCACTAAACGAACGTCGATAGTCGATGTCTCGAGATCCGGCTTTAACGCCCTTGCTCCGCATACCGTCTGCCTTGCAGACTACGAGGGATTTCCGGCTCACGCAGCAGCGGTTCGCGTTCGAATGGCTGATCACAAGGACTCATACTGGACTGCTCTTGAAGACTCTCAGTCCGGCACCAAATTGACATGACACGGAAGCAACCACCCGCACCGACCGGAGGCCACGGCTCACCGTCAGCGGTCTTGAAGACCGCTGACGACGTTTTCGCGTATTTCGAAGCGTTCACGAATCTCGAGCGCGGTCTGTTCCGCCCCCGCGATTACCGCCTTGAACGAATGGAACGACTCCTGTCGGACTTCGATAACCCGCATCTCGGTCGCCTGACAGTCCACCTCGCCGGTTCCAAGGGCAAGGGGTCGACAGCCTGCTACGTCGCCGCAGGCATTGCAGCAAGAATGCCCCGGGTTGGCTTGTACTGTTCGCCGCACGTGAACGATTACCGCGAGCGGATCACTATCGACGGGCGATCGGCCCCGGAACCGGTGATAGTCTCGTGTGGGCGGGACATCTACTCGTACGTGCTGCAGCAGAAAGCAGACGGAATGCAGGACAGCCACCTTCCGACAACCTTCGAGCTCCTGACACTCCTTGCGTTTCTCGTCTTCCGCGAAGTCAAAGCTTCCGCGCAGGTCCTCGAAACCGGCCTCGGAGGACGACTCGATGCGACGAACCTGTGTAAACCCGATCTGACCCTCATTACCCCCATCGAACGCGAACACACAGAATATCTGGGAACCCGCCTGACCGGAATTGCGCGGGAAAAAGCCGGGATACTCAAAACCGGTGTTCCCGTATGTGTCGCACCCCAACGTCCCGGTGTCCGGTCGACCATTCTGCAGATCGCTTCTGAACGCAATTGCCCCGTTCTCTGGGACGGCCGGAAACTCGGTATCCGCCGGCCAGTGCTTTCCGCGGCGGGGACGGAGTTTGATTTCCGAAGTCCCTCGGGCGACCGTATTCACGCACGCCTGAAGATGCTTGGAGAAACCCAGGCTGAAAATGCCGTACTTGCCCTGCACGCCCTGCACTTTCTCTTTCCGGCGGAGACATTTGATGACCTGCTTTCAAGCATTGCGAACGCGGGCCTCCCCGGCCGAATGGAACTCGTCCGATTCCGAACCGACCCTTCCCGTCTGCTTCTTCTCGACGGGGCTCATACGCCGAATTCCATCGATAGACTCTGCCTGGCGGCAGGCAGCGTACTTGGAAGTTCGATCACGGTGATTTTCGGGTGCGTATCCGGGAAAAACCATGGAGCAATGGCCGACCGGATCTCGAAGGATGCAGCACGGGTCATCGTCTCAAGACCGGGAACGTTCAAGAAATCTGATCCGGAGGCGGTATACGCAGCGTTCAGCAACAATGCGGTACGCGCAAGCCTTGCACTGCATCCCCGTCTGGCCCTTGAAGAAGCCCTTTCGAACCCGAACCCGGTCCTCGTCTGCGGGTCGTTTTACATGGTTAGCGAGATACGCAAACTATGCATCGAATCATCGGTAATCGACTCCACCATCGACCTGTTCGGGCACGGAACCACAGAGGCGAAAGACGACACGCAGGGTTCGGCCCGAACGGTACTCCCGTCTTGAGAAGCATATGAGTCTGAACTGGCGCGAAATCGATACCGTACTCGAGGAACTACGGCTTCCCGATTACCACATTCAGCAGGTCTACCAGCCGGATTTCCGGAACCTGGTCTTCGAACTCTACCGACCCGGAGCCCGTATATTTCTGCTGTTGTCGCTCGAACAGGGCCGAACGAGACTCCATGCAACAACACGAAGGCCGCGCAAGAGCCGAAAGGTCCAGCGATTCGAAGCTTTTCTTAAAGCACGCATCCGCGGTGGGCGAATCATCGCGGCAGACCAGCCGGAGTCAGAACGCGTCGTTCGCTTCGTGATTGAACGCGCCTCGGAACAGACCATCCTGTGGTTACGACTGTGGGGAGGAGCAGCAAATCTCATCGCAACGAATACCGACCTGACCATACTGGACTGTTTTTTTCGCCGTCCGAAGCGGAACGAGATCAGCGGAGCGGTTTTCGATACAGGCTTCCTCCGCACCGGAAAGCCTGACGGAGCTCACGCACGAGAGCGGTTTACCGTACGTGACTTCCCGGATTCAGACACGCTGAACGAACACCTTGATACGTTTTACCACGGACAGATCGAAGACGAATCGGTCGAAAAGATACGTTCTGAGTGCGTTTCGCTGATCAGACGTCGGGAATCGTCGCTACAGGCCCGTCTCGATGATGTGGAGCGGGGAATTATCGAGGCCGACAGTTCGGAACAGTACAGGCATCAGGCAGACCTCATACTGTCTTCGCTGCATTTGATCGAAGACAGGGCTGAAAGCGTCACGACTATCGACTGGGCCAATGAGAACAGGGAGATTACACTGAAGCTCGACCCGCACATGAGCCCGACCGAGAACGCACATGTGCTCTATCAAAAAGCCCAGAAAGCCGAAGAACAGCGGCAGGATCTGATCGATAAGCAGAGCGAAATACGCGCACTTCTCGAAGCGTTAAGAGCTCTCCAGACACAGGCACAGAAAACAGACATCATCCGTGAACTCACGGCAATCAGATCCCAGGTAGTACCATCGGACAGGATTTCCGGGAACGAGCAGAAAAAAGCTTCCCCCGGTCTTCGATTCGAGAGCGGCGGATTCATAATCCTCGTTGGTAGAAATGCCAGGGAAAACGACGCGTTACTGCGACGCCATGTCCGGGGAAATGACCTGTGGCTCCATACACGGGATTATCCGGGCGGATATGTGTTTGTGCTGCATCGGGGGAGTAAGTCACCGCCTCTCGAAACGCTGATTGACGCCGGACACCTAGCAGTACATTACAGCCAGGCATCCTCGGAGAAACTTGTCGATCTGTACTATACACAGGTAAAATACCTGCGGCGGGCCCGGGACGCCGGGACTGGAACTGTCCTGCCGACCCAGGAAAAGAACTTTGTCGTCCGCATGGAAGCCGAGAGACTTCAAAAACTGCTTTCACAACACAGCCGATATTGAATGCGGGCCGGGAATCGCCATACTTAAGACATGGGCAAAGTCGGCGAACCGCTGGTTCGTGAAGCAGTTCTTGAGGGTTTATTCTACCCGCACAGGTCCCACGATCTCCGAGAGGCAGTCTCGAACCTGCTCGTACGGTCCGAAGAGCCGGCCGGCCGCGCGAAGGGAATAATCTGCCCGCACGCGAGTTTTCAGTACGCCGGACTGCACGAGGCGACTGCGTTCAAGGCGGCTGCGGCACGTGACGTACACCTGGTGGTGATACTCGCCTCGGCAACGCATCATTCAGATCGTACTCCTGCCGTGCCGGAGTCTCACGTCTTTCGCACGCCGCTCGGCGACAGCAACATAGACAGGCGGTTCATCTCGGCACTTGAAAGACGTGTCAGAATGATCCGAAGAGATGACCTGCCCTTTCTCGAATCCCCCGCAGTCGAGACTCCTTTGCCGTTTATACAGTATCTCTGGCCGGAAGCACGGATCGCTCCCTGTATTGTCCCCCGCCTCGAGTCGGAATCCATAGATGAACTCGGACATGGACTCGTAGAGGCAGCGCGACACCATGCCGATGACAACGTTCTATGGGTCGCTTCGACGAACATAGCCCGGGGAGGAAACGCCGGACAAACGCGGGCGGTTGCGGACCTGGTTCTCGGACAGCTTGCCAATCCGTCGACGAATCCCGACTGCAAAGATCAACGCAATGTCCACAGCCCGGGTGCATACCCCGCTGACACGGTATGCAGGTTGCTGCGCAGGTGTACCGGGTCAGAAATATCCTGTGAAATCCTGACACGTGGTTCGAGTTGTGATTTTGACGGAAACACCGAATCAAACACCGAGTACGCGTCTATCTCGTTAACCGAGTGTCGACCCGCAGGCAGGGATTAAGCTTCCATTTTCCTGCAGCTGTCTATACATTAGGGGTCTGGAGAGGTCACCTCGCAACATGAGAATACGCACAATCGACTCAGGCCTTGTTCATCTCGAACGTGACGAAAAAACATATCTCGGGATTGCCGTTGGAAAGCCCGGGCGAACATTCGGCCTGCGCAAACTCACGGAAGCATCGGGTCCGAGAGGATGGATCGTCTCAGGTAACGAGATTTCTGCGTGGGACACCCACGGTATCGTAGAACACGAGGACAATGTATACCTGTACGGAGCGTTCTGCGATCCGACACCGCTTTCAGTGATCATTGCGTTGCCGGTGGACGAAGCCCTCGGCTGCATCGAGCGCCTTGCACACGCACTCGACGTGCTGACCCGCGCCGATCGTTGTCCGAAAAGGATCCATACACGGGGGGTTCTGTTTCTACAATCCGGAGAGATCCTGTTTCTCGGTGACCGTGTGATTGACTCCATTGCCGATATGTCCGATGAGTCAACACGTATCGAGGAAATGGAACGTCTAAACTATCCCGACTATGATGGTCCGGGTAACGGAAGTTTCGCTGTATCGGTTCTTTTGTATCGCGTCCTCTGTGGTCAATGGCCGTACAAGGCTGAAACCGAGGAAGACATACATACACATATCCGTGAGGCTCACGCCCTGGGTCCGGAACTGTACAGACCCGACCTTGATCTTACCGTCGCAAAGTCCGTTTTTGCTGCAGTCAGGAACCAGGGCACGAAAACCTTCGAGGACTGGTCCCGGGAAATACACGACTGGCGCGACAGTGGATACACCCGAACGATCGACGAAAAAGAGCGGGAAGAACTGCAGAAGCGGGCAACGTCAGCGCGCATCACTATGGATAAGTCTCTTGGCCGCCGGGAGATGGTGCGAAAACACTGGAAACAGGTTGTCGTCATAACGCTTGGAATCATAATAGCCGGAAGCATTCCCATGAGCATGCTCCGTAACCACCTGGCTCCACGGAGAACCGCCGGCATGGCTCCTCAGGAAGTCGTAGAAGCATTCCTCTTTGGCCAGAACGAGCTCGACCATGATCTTATGGACGATGCCGTTATCGATGGTGCCGGCCGTCAGTACATTCGTGAAGTCACGAACTTATTCGTGGTGTCCCGCATGCGCATGAGCGTCGAAATGGATAGCGGTATCATCGATCCGGTAAACTGGACAGCAGACGGACGGCCGGCCCTTGAACCCGGGCGTTGGGTCTACGGAGTTGTGAACCCGGAGTTCGAGCAGCTATCGGGTTCTTCGAACGAAACCGTTTTCCGTGTCCGCTACGAACGGTGGTCGCCGGATCAGGACACACACGGTGATCCTGAAGAAATCGACCTTGAGACGCCTATGGGCTTCAGCGGCGTACGCCGCGAAGACATCTTTCGTCTCAGGCTGGACGGCAGCGACTGGGTCATTTTTGAGCTGGAGACGGTCTCACGGGAACGAATCGAAGACTGGTAATGAGTGCTTCGGACCGGATAGCAATACATGGCGATCCTTCCATCGACTCCTGCCTGTCAGCTGTACGCTCGAAAACCATAGACGCCACACCACACTTCACCTTTGACGAGAACTTTATTCTTCGCCCGGAGGATCCCTTGGATGTACCGTCGCTTCCGATACACCACGACGTGCGAGTCTCTGAGGTGCCACACGAGCTCTCCGGGAGACTCGCAACGGCAATAGCGCGTATCGTCGAGAGACTACCGGGACTTTTCAAGGGATGCCGGTACATTTTTGACCCTGCGCGCCCACTCCAACCGGTGTTCTATCGCATTATTCCCGGCCCTGCCCGTTCGTACGTGTATCTGCTGCGTATCAATCTCGAGTTCATGCCGAGCATTCACCATGTGATCGAGAAGGGATCGAACGATTTCAGCCCGGCGTACCGTACCAGCCAGCTTCCCGTAGACGCATTGATCCTTCCCGTTGAACACGCCGATGACGACGTCATACAACTGAAGCGATATGTGACGAGTACCTGGCGCGGCGAAACGGGTCGTGGGTATCTGACTCAGGGGATCTGGATTGACCGCGACTTTGCGAAATTCCTGTCCGGCATTATGATACCTTCCGGCCACCGCCTGTATCCCTGGTTTCCTGTCAGCACTCGATACAACAGCATCAGTTATGCTCCCGTCGATCAGGACCCGGAAAACATCGATCGCACGATACAACACGTGGCGCTGATCGAGTCTTTTTTTTCCCCTCACATGGAAAAGATCGAGTCGATACTGCATAAGGGTGATACCGAAAAAGCGGCTGATCTCGCGAAAGACCTGTACTCCGCGTTTCCCGAAGATGCCCGTGCCGTATACCGAAAGACATACAGCCGACCGTACCTGAACGAGTTCGAACAGAAGGAGTATCGCATTGAACACGAAACTGTATGAAGGAGCGCGTGTTACGGTTCTCGGTCTGGGACTTCACGGAGGAGGTATTGAGACCGTACGGTACCTGCACCGACACGGGGCGCAGATCACGGTTACCGACCTTCGCAGTGAAGAACAACTAGCTCCGAGCCTTCGACGAATAGAAGGTATGGCGGACCGGGTTGTTCTGGGGCTCCACAATGAAGAGGACATAGTCGACAGTGACTTTGTCGTCAAGAACCCTGCCGTACCACGGTCGGCGCCGATCCTGAAATCAGCCAGACAGGTTCGGACCGATATCTCGCTGTTTTTTGAAGCCTGGTCAGGACTGTGTATTGCCGTCACGGGCAGCAAGGGAAAGAGCACCGTGTCGAGTATGATCCATTATGCGCTGCTTCAGACCGACCCCCGCGCCCGCCTCGGCGGAAACATTACGGTCAGCCCGCTCAGTTTCGTCGACGAGATCTCAACCGACACGCCGGTGGTCCTCGAGCTTTCGAGTTTTCAGCTCGGTGATCTGAGATTCGCAGCCGAGAGCGGAGCTGCCGTCCGCTTCAGGCCTCAGGTCGCGATCATCACGAACATATACCATGATCATCAGGATTACTACCGCGGGAGCATGGAGGCCTACGTTCGCGACAAGGAACGAATCTTCGAGACCATGCCGGACGACGGTACACTGATTCTCGGATCAAGTGATTCCTGGGCAGCCCGTTTCGAGTCCCGGGCATCAGTTAGGGTCCTGCGAGCCGGTGCGATCGTTCCCGAAGATTCAACAGATACGGTACCAACACCTCTGCAGCAGAACAGGACAATCGCGGTTGCTGCCCTCAAGAGTATCGGATTCGACGCAGACGCGACACAGGAGCTTCTCGTTGGTTTTCGCGGCATAGAACACCGGTTCGAAGAGGTCTGCTCAACAGGTCGGGTTACAGTGATCAACGACAGTGCAGCAACCGTACCCGAAGCCTGCGCTGCTGCGGTTCGTTCGGCGGGGATTGACACAGTGCTCATCGCCGGGGGTACCGACAAGATGCTCGACGTATCGCCGTTCCGAGAAATCGCGCAAAGATGTCGGCATCTTGTCCTGCTCAAAGGGTCTGCCACGAGCCGGGTTCAGAACCTGCTCGGTCCCGAGGGGCTATCGTATCACGGTCCGTTCGAATCACTGGAGGACGCGTTGAACGAGGCTGTCCAGCTGGTAAACAGATCAAACTGCTCCCGCTTACTGTTCAGTCCGGGATGTGCGAGCTTCGAGCTCTTTGAAAACGAGTTCGACCGGGGAAGGCAGTTCAAAAAGCTTGTCGAAGCGGTACGCGCCGATTTAGAGTAGACTACGCAACAGAAAAGGACAGGTACCGAATGCATTCGTACAGCGCAGAATTCCTCAAGGCGATTCCGAAGACCGACCTTCATGTGCATCTAGACGGCAGTCTCCGGCTCTCTACTCTGATCGACCTCGCGGGGCAATACGACGTTCAGTTACCAAGTTTCACCGAAGCGGGAATGAAGGAACTCGTCTTCAAGGACTCCTATCGCAACCTTGACGAGTATCTTAATGGATTCCGATGGACAACGGCGGTAATGCAGCATCGTGAAGCACTGCGGCGGGTCGCCTATGAACTCGCCATGGATAACGCTGCCGAAGGCGTCCGGTACCTTGAAGTTCGTTTTGCTCCGCAGCTTCATATGTCAGTCGATCTTTCGTTCGAAGACGTATTGCGCGCGGTGGACGATGGTCTTCGTACAGCCGCACGCGAAATCAGCAGTTCCAGCCCTGATCTCCCGCAGTTCAACTACGGAATCATCGTATGTGCAATGCGATTCTTTACCGCCGCGTTCTCCCGGTACTACGCAACACTTGCCGCCGGACTCCAGTTCAGCACGCTCAGGGAAATACAGCAACTTGCAAGTTACGAACTCGCACGTGCAGCAGTGCGACTGAGAGACACCTCCGACATTCAGATCGTTGGATTTGACCTCGCAGGGAGCGAGCGTGGAAACCCTGCAGGAGTTCACTCCCGCGCGTTCGCGCACGCTCACGAAAATTTCCTTCACAAGACCGTTCACGCCGGTGAAGCATACGGACCTGAGTCCATTTTTCAGGCGATCACTATACTGCACGCAGATCGCATCGGACACGGCCTTCACCTCTTCGACGCTGAAATGATCGAGAATCCCGACATTGCTGACCCGGACCGATACGTCGAACGTCTCGCAAACTCAATTGCGGAAACACGCACTGCGGTCGAAGTCTGCCTCACGAGCAATCTGCAGACCTCACCGGATATTGCCGACATAAAGCATCACTCCCTCGCACGCATGCTCGATCGTGGTATTTCGGTGACACTCTGCACAGATAACAGACTCGTGAGCGGGACGACCGTTACTGATGAAATACAGCTGGCGGTGGATTCATTCGATATTCCGCCGGAGACTCTCAGGAACATCGTTATTCACGGCTTCAAGCGAAGTTTCTACTATGGCACGTACGCGGAGAAGCGCCGCTATGTACGTGGTATTATCGACTACTACGACAAGATCAGTCAGAACTTCTTGCGGAAACGCCGGTAATACCACATGCGGACTGATTCAGCCTGTCGGTAGGCTCCGGCGCGAATGACGCGCAGATTTGCGTCGATGGTGCCGGGCATCATTTTCTGTGCTCCACCAAAGCCCGTCTTGAAACGGTATAAACCGTGCATGGGATGATCAGTATCGTCCGACGGGGGTATTCCGAAAAAGTCGTACTCGACACAGCCCGCTTCCCGGGCACGCTGTATGGCTTCCCACTGCAGCGCGTAGGCGGGCATGAGGTTCCTTTTCCGGTCGGACGCAGCACCGAAAACGTAGGTCGACCGCTGTGGTGTACGAGCCGTTATAATCGCGGCGATCGTTTCACCTTCATGTTCAGCACACAAGAGCTCCCGAACGGGTACCTGTTCGGGTGAGAGTTTCAGGAAACGCTCATAATACGCCTGCGAATGAATGGTAATCCGGTCGCGATCGGCCGTAATACGGTAAAGGCGATAGAACTCTTCGATATCCCTGTCAAGATCATCCGGCCTGCTCACTCTGATCCGGACGCCTTTCTTTGTCGCAAGCCGTATGTTATACCGCCATTTCGGCTTCATGCCGGCGAGAATAGTTTCGAGATCAGCCGTGAGATCCAGAATCACGGTATCCGGTGGCTGTATATCCGACGCTGACGCTGAGAGCGACGGGCAGTCCGCTCCACGGAAACCTCTTTTCAGCTGGAAAACCTGTTTCCGTGCAGTCGAAGAAAATGCCTTCGAATCGAGCTCCCATGGCGGATCAAAGCGGATGATCGCGGTATCCCGAGGCAGCGTCGAAGCAATATCGGCGGCCAGACGCGACAGCGAAGCCGAAATAAGCCGCGCGTCTTCGACCGAATCAATGCTGTCCCGGGCCGCCAGACCTAGCAAGCTGGCCTCGGGTCCGTGTGGTACATAAGCGAGTCTGAGTCCGGGGGCAACTCGTCGGTGGAGCAGGAGCACACCACCCCCTCCCTCATTGACGTAGGCTTGTGGCATCCAACCGGCATGGGACTTGAACTGTCCCCACCATGGTGTCTGCATGAAGCCTGAACCCGGCGGGAGCTCTGACGGAAGAATCTGCTGTACGGAGCCAACAGGGTTCATAACAGACTATCCGACTGATCCATCTGCGACCTGTTCGGTGGTAATCTGATGTCCGTTTACCGTCAGTGGGCGATCCGCAACGCGGACAACATTCCCGCGAGCCTCAATGGGAATCGAAAAGAACGTGTCAACATCGATTACCGCGGGGTTCTCGAGGGTGCGGTCAAGACCTTCGAGCAGGATCTGCGTCCCGGGTTCGACGTCAGTCAGAAACAGGACTTCAACGATGCTCCGGTCCCCGTTTTCCGCGGCAAGAAGCATACCCTGGCTGAGCTCACCCCGAAGCCTGGCCGGTTTCAGGTTGTCGACGACAATGACCGTTCTGCCAATGAGTTCTTCGGGCTCGTAAAACCCGACAAGGCCGCTGACAATCTGACGCTCGGTACCGCTTCCATCATCGATCTGCTCAACGAAGAGCTTGTCGGCCTTCTCGTGCCGTTTCACATCAGTGATACGAGCAGCAATCAGGCGTACCGATGAGGCAAAGGTTTCATCCACCCGCGCAGCAGCCGCACGATCCGCCTGACTTCCACTGAAACGCTCCCGGAGGTCCGATATCTGTCCGTCCTCGAGTTTCCGGAACAGGACTTCGGGGCGTCCGACAGAATTAATTCCTTCCGATGTTCCGAGCATGGACCACGCCAGCTCTTCAATTCCGAGAAAACCGGCTATCCGACGCGCCGTCTCCGGCAGAAACGGTTCGACCAGGATCGCGATATCCCGAACCAGATAAACCAGATCGGCCAGGAGGGCAGCAGCTGCGTCCGGGTCGGTCTCCCGGGTCTTCCACGGCTCGCCTGCCTGAAAGTGCCGGTTCCCCAGCGAACTCAGGGCGAAGATCGCACGAAACGCTGAACGTAACTGCGCCCACTCAAAGAACTCGGTTATTTTCGCCTCACGCTCGGCGACATCAGCCCGGAATGACCGGTCTGAGCCCGCCCCCGTTGGCATGCTTCCCTCGTAGTATCGTGACACAAAGGTCAGGGTCCGATTGACCAGGTTCGAGAGGTTTCCTATCAGCTCGCCGTTGGTCTTCTCCTGGAAGTCATCCCAGGTGAAGACCGCGTCGCTTGTCTCGGGCCGGTTATAGAACATGTAAAAACGCCAGACATCGGCGGGAATTCCAGTCTCCCTTGCGTCATTCCCGAACACTCCAATACCCATACTTTTGGAAAACTTCCCGCTTTCGTAGTTAAGGTACTCAGTTGAGCTCATGTGGTGCAGCATGGTCCATCGTTCGTCTGTACCGAGAAGCGAACTCGGAAAAATGACCGTGTGAAACGGAATATTGTCCTTTCCGATGAACTGGAACAGCTCGACGTTATCGGGATTCCTCCACCAGGATTCCCAGTCACGCGTATGTGTCGCTGTTATGGAAATGTATCCGATCGGCGCGTCGAACCAGACGTAGAAGACCTTCCCGGCAAATGCCTCAAGCGGTACCGGGATACCCCACTTGAGATCACGGGTGATACTACGCTCTTTCAGGCCGTCCCGGATCCAGCTGTGCGTCATCTGAAGTGCATTGTGCGCCCACCGGCCGGACACGCTTGCGTCCTTCATCCACGCTTCGAGTTTGGGAAGAATCGCAGGCAGGTTGATGTACAGATGCCTGGTTTTGCGCATAACCGGTCGCGAATTGTCCAGCGCCGATCGCGGTTCAACGAGGTCGGAGGGGTCCAGAACTTTTCCGCAGTTTTCGCACTGGTCACCCCGCGCTTCGGTGTATCGACAGTGTGGACAGGTTCCACGAACATACCGGTCGGCCAGGAACATGTCGCTTTCTTCGGAATACAACTGCTCGATTTCCTGTTCGTTAATATACCCGTTCTCGTACAGCTTCAGAAATATGCTCTGAACAATCTCTGTCTGCTCGTCGGTTGAAGTCCGACCGAATTTGTCGAAAGAAATGTTAAACCAGTCATAAATGTCCTTATGTATGGTATAATACCTTGTACACAGTTCCTTCGGCGTGATCCCTTCTTCACGAGCCCTGGTCTCAGTGGCGGTTCCGTATTCATCCGTCCCGCAGATGTACAGGGTTTCATAACCTGCGAGTCGGCAGTAGCGCGCAAATACGTCTGCGGAAAGCACCTGTATAAGGTTCCCGAGATGCGGAATGTTATTGACATAGGGCAAGGCGGATGTGATCAGTCGACGTTTCTTCATGATAGAGCGTACTCTACCGCCGCGGAAAACCCGGCGTCAAGGTAAGTCCATTGCTTGACCTCACGCAGCGTACGTGAATACTGAACACCTATTCAATCTACTCAACAGGAGGTAGAAATGAGCAACGAAAGCAGCCCGCAGCGCACACTTCCAAAAGGTGTCCGACCTATCACGGTTGTAGCGATACTCGTAGTTTTGCTTGTTGCAGCTGGCGGCAGCACAACAGTCTTTTCGGTCGACCAGACCGAAGAATCCGTCATTCTTCGTTTTGGCCAGTACAACCGTACTATGGGGCCCGGACTACGCTGGAAGCTCCCCTTCGGCATCGAAGACAACTACAACGTCCCGACACAGCAGGTTCAGACAATGAACTTCGGTTTCCGGACCGCCCAGGCCGGTGAATCCGGGAGACGTACCGTCTACTCCGACCAACGCTTCCCGGAAGAGAGTGTCATGCTTACGGGAGATCTTAACATCGTCGATGTCGAGTGGATCATACAGTACCGGATCAATGACCCGCGCCAGTGGCTATTCAACGTGGAGGAACGGGAACAGACAATACGGGATATTTCTCAGAGCGTAATCAACCAGCTCGTTGGCGACCGGACGATTTTCGACGTGATCGGAAGCGAGCGTGCACGAATCGAGACCGAAGGCCAGATACAGATGAATGATTTCTTCAACGAGTATGGCCTTGGAATCCGTGTGACGCAGGTTCGCCTGCAGAACATTGTCCCTCCCGTGGGCCGGGTACAGGACGCTTTTGAAGACGTCAACCGCGCGGTACAGGACATGAACCGCCTCATTAACGAAGGACGCGAGGAGTACAACCGCGAAATCCCCCGGGTGCGCGGTGAAGCCGAGCGAAGCGTCGAAGAAGCACGCGGGTACCGTGCGCGGCGCATAAACGAGGCGACCGGTGACACCGACCGTTTCCTCGAAGTCCTTTCTGCCTACAGTGAAGATCCTGAACGAACACGACGGCGGCTGTACATCGAAACCATGGAAGCGATTTTCCGCAACCATGATAATCTTACACTTATCGACCGCACGCTTGAAAACGTGTTGCCCATCCTGAATATACCGGGAGCGGCGGGTGCAATACAGGGGACACGATAATGAAGAAGTTACTAACCGTACTCGCAGTATTCGTTGTACTCGCTATTGCATTTCTCGCCTTCGGACCGCTCTACGTCGTTGATGAGGGTGAGCAGGCCGTCGTGACCCGATTCGGTGAGATCGTACGTGTAGAAACCGAGGCAGGGCTCAAGTTTCGAACTCCCTTTATTGACAACGTGGTCCGCTTCCCTCGCCGTATACAGAGTTGGGATGGCGAACCGAACCGGGTGCCGACCAGCGAAAACCAGTTTATCTTTGTCGACACCAGCGCACGCTGGCGCATCTCGGACCCTGCACTCTTCTACGCGAGCACGACGAGTCTGCCCCAGGCAGTATCGCGTCTGGACGATCTCCTCGACAGTGCTGTCAGGACCGTCATTACCGATAACACGCTCGAAGAAGCCGTGCGAAGCACGAACCTTATTCTTGATCTTGTCGATGAGTCGGAAGCGATTCTCGAGGCCGAACAGGCAATCGTAGGAACTGACGTCGCCGAAGAAGACAGTGCGGCGGAGCTCGCGGAACTTCGCGATTTCATACAGACAGAAGTGCCTCAGAACGAAATCACGATGGGTCGACGCATGCTCGCCGAAGCCATGTACAACAGCGTTGTAGGAGACATCCGGGACTTTGGTATCGAACTGATTGACGTGGTGATTCGACAGATTCGCTACTCCGACGAACTGACAGAAAGCGTGTACGACCGCATGGTAAGCGAACGCAATCAGTTTGCACAGTTTTACCGAAGTTTCGGTGAGGGCAGAAAGCAGCGTATTCTTGGTCAGATCGAGCAGGAACGCGACACCATACTCAGCGAGGCTCAGGCCCGTGCCGAAGCCATACGCGGTGACGGCGACGCGCAGGCAGCACGCATATACACGCGGGCATACGCACAGAGCACCGACGGCTTCTACGAGTTCTGGCTCACCATGGAAAGCTACCGAAATACAATGCCGGCATTCGCGGCTACCTTGAGCACCGATATGGAGTACTTCAGGTTCCTCGAGCGCGCAACGCAACCCTGATTCAGGTTTCCTTCTCTCGCGGTGTCGCCGCCTCGGCGACACCGCCGAGGCGGGACGTTGTAAGGTCTGCCAGTTTCGCAAGTTCCCTGACGCATCGCTCCGATTTTCCCCTCATGTTCACAAAGAGGTGCAGGTAGTTCTGGTACTGATCGACGTAACGTGGATGTGCGAGTTTCCTCAGCAGTGTCAGATACCGTTGTTCAAGCCGTGTCTTACTGAGCTCACCACGGGGTTCTGCGGCCGGAATGAGATCCGCCAGGACAGAAAGCTCCTCGGTGTTGTCTGCGCAGGCGCACTTTTCGAGCTGTGCCCGTAGCTCCGAAAGGCGTTCGGTTGACGCCCTGACGAGGTGGTCCAGAGACGCAGATACGGTTAAACGGTACCCGAGCCTCCACTGCAGAAACCCGCCACCGACGGAAACACAGGCATCAGAACAACCGAACACCGACCTGACCCGAGCTGGCACAAAGCTGGAACGCGAAATCGCCCGAATGCGCAACGCGTGCTCGACACGAACAGAATCCGCACGCGCATCTTTCAGAGGAATCGCTCCGGTACCCCGGGAGTCTACGGACCGGGAGCTGATGAGGAGGATTTCCGTTGTGTGATTCTTCCGCTCAGCACTCTGTCGACCGCCCCGGTACTGCGTGTACTCGAGTGTCTCTACGGAAAGTCCGCCCTTCTCCGCCATGAACTCACACAGAAGGTCAAAGGGAACGATCCCCTCGGTGTTATAGCTCAACACTATCGTCTCTGCGTGTATACTGGAAAACAGCTCGGAAAAGGCACCGGAAGCGGTCCGGGACGAACAGAAGGCCGATCGCGTCTCCTTCCAGTCCGATCGTATGCCGGCTTTCTGCAGCAACACTCCGTCGGAGTCGGTATCGGAACTGACCGCTGGCTTGTCCCATCGCGCGATGGTGTTGAGCATGAAGTAATTGCTCCCGTACTGATGGGAGTTATACGGTGGATCAAGATATACCAGATCGAAAAACGAGTTCTCCTCCGGTAAATCCTGAAACAGCCTCACAGCGTCACACCTCGCGATATGCGCGTCAGGACCATCCTCGAGTAAGGGCACCTCGAGCTCCATCGGTGCCATTATCCGTTTCAGGGCATCCCTTCCATGACCGCCAAACCCGCGATGGTACGCCTTGAATACACCGGAGGTGTTCACGTGCACCGCGGCTTCGACGAGGAGCGGCGCAAGAAGCAGAGCCTCGAAATCGGTTACGTCGACCGGTGGCACGGACGCCGCAAGTCGGCTGATTTCTTCGCGTACCGCGTCCAGGAAGCGAGCGTTCTCTGCGGTATAGAACAGGCGCTCGAAACCGATTCTCGGAGAGTCGGTCCGCTCCGGAGCGAAGTTCGTCGCAATGTATCCGCGCCGTGACCGATCGATCCGTGCCTTCGATCCAACATCGTTCAGGTGTCTGATCGCTTCTCCGAGGCCTCCGAAGTCCCGAAACAGTCGATCGGCCCGCCCCGGGGAAATACCTATGTGAGCCCGTATCAGTATTGTCGCGTAGGGCTCAATATCAGATGCAGTGATCCTGTATCCGCGACTGCGGGCAAGCCGTGTTACCGCGCCGCTCCCGGCAAAGGGGTCGGCGAACGCTGTCGGACGTCCTGCCGGCTCGAAACGGGAGAATACCCGTTCAAGGGCCGGCAGAAGCCGCCGCTTGTTTCCCAGGTAGGGAATGAGCGCGTGATGAAGGTACGATTGTGATTGCTTGCGGCCGGCATTGCGATTCATTAGGATACGTTTCAATGTTGCGTCATCTATTATCAGACATACTTTCCGAGGTTAACATACTCGAATCTGATGGACCACCGGAGATCGAGGTAACCGGACTCAGCTATGACTCGCGAACAACACAACCCGGCCAGGTGTTTTTCGCTATACACGGATTTCACGTGGACGGCCATGACTACATCGCGCGGGCGATCGACAAGGGTGCTGTTGCAGTCGTGTACTCGGACGACTGTCCGGAAACCCCGGGTCAGGTTCGGACGCTCCGTGTCGCCGACAGCCGCCTCGCTCTCAGCATGGCGGCAAGTGCGTGGTACGGTTGTCCATCGTCACGGATCCCTTGCATCGGTATTACGGGTACCGACGGAAAGAGTACAACCGTGCACTTTCTGTGGCAGATCCTGCGCAAGGCCGGTTTCAGAACCGGATGTGTCAGCACGGTTTATGTCAGTACCGGAAACGACACCGAAAAGAATCCCTTTCGGCAGTCGACTCCCGAAGCGCCGGAAATACACGCTATTCTCAGTCGAATGGTCGAGAACGGCTGCGCCTTTGCGGTTGTCGAAGCCACATCCCACGGTCTGTCGACGAAGACTCACAGACTCTCCGGGGTTCGATGGCTTGGAGCCGTTTTTACGAATCTCGGGCACGAGCATCTGGAGTTTCACGGTTCGTTCGAGCAGTACCGGGAGGACAAGTGCCGACTCTTCGGCGGTCTGACGGCGAACGACGACCAGAAAGCCTTTGGCATTGTGAATGCAGACGACGAAAACTCGGTTTTTTTCGAGTCAGCGACCTCGCATCAGGTAATCGGTATCAGCCTTACGGGGAATGATGCAGACGTGCGCATAACGGGCATCGACGAGACGCCGACAGAAACGTCGTTTACGCTGACGTACCGGGGTGCATCGCTTCGGACCTCGATACGGATTCCGGGACGGTACAACGTCTTCAACACCGCCGCAGCACTCATGGCAGCTCACTTTGCGAGCGGCATGTCCTTACCCGAACTCGCACGGCTCACGCCTGAACTACGCGCGCCTCAGGGACGCATGGATGAGATAGTGGCCGGGCAGCCTTTCAGAGTCATCGTGGACTTCGCACACACGCCCGGCAGCTTCGACACCGTACTTCCTATACTGAAGTCCTCGACCGAGGGCCGCCTTATACTCGTTTTCGGCTCGGCCGGTGAGCGGGATACCGGGAAGCGTGCCCTGCAGGGACGCTCAGCGAGCCGGTATGCAGATATAATATACCTCGCTGACGAGGATCCCCGCGGAGAGGATCCGGATGCCATACTGAGGGAAATAGCCGAGGGCTGTGAGGCGCATACGGAAGGGGCAAACCTTTATCTCTTTTCCGACCGGCGACACGCGTTCAGACAGGCTATGAAACAGGCCCGGAAAGGAGACACCGTGGCTCTTCTCGGAAAAGGCCACGAATCGAGCATTATATACGCGACCGGTCCTGTCCCCTGGGACGAAGGAGCGGTTGCACGGAGCATTCTCGCAGAGATGGGATACCGGAATGAGTAAAACTGAAGTACTTCTCTTATACGGTGGTAAGAGCGGCGAGCACGAAGTTTCATGCCGGTCTGCTGGCAGCATATGCCGAAACATTGACTATGACAGATTTTCGCTCAGACTATGCGGAATCAGCAGATCCAACCGGTGGTTTCTCCAACCGGATACGGTACGGCAAGACGCATGCCGTGACGGAGATGCCGTCCGTATAGACGAGGACCCGGAACGGGAACTGTCCGGTATGCCCGGAAGCGGGTTCCGGACCGCGCACGGGGTACCGCTTGAACCGGATATTGTGTTTCCGCTTGTACATGGAACCTTTGGAGAGGACGGCAGTCTACAGGGATACATGGAGACGCTTGACCTTGACTACGTCGGTAGCCGCGTATTTGCGAGTGCGGCCTGTTTCGACAAACGAATGACGAAACGGCTCTGTTCGGCCGCAGGGATTCCGTGTGTTGAATTTCTCACGTTTCGAGCGGGTGACAGTCTTGACGACCTGAGCCGAACCGTGAGTCAGCAGATTTCGGGTGCATGGCCTGGTCGTGCGGTCTTCGTGAAACCTGCTCGATGCGGCAGCTCCGTCGGCGTCACCCGTGTCGAGACGGGGGCTTCAATCACAGAGTCGCTTCGGTCCGCTCTGGAGTACGACACGGACATAATGATAGAGCCCGAAGTACGTGGACGAGAGCTTGAATGCGCGGTGACAGGAAACCACGAAATTACGGCACACGCCGTCGGTGAAGTTCAACCCATCCATGGCTATTATGATTACCGAACGAAATATCTCGACGAAAACGGAGCAGCGTTGATTATTCCCGCAGACATTGACCGATCGGTCTATGAAGATGCCCGCCTGATGGCCGCAGATGCGTACAGAGCATGTGACTGCTCCGGATTCGCCAGGGTTGATATGTTCTACAGCAATGACACGAACGAGCTTCTATTAAACGAGATTAACACTATTCCGGGGTTTACCAGCATAAGCATGTTCCCAAGCTTGTGCCGGGAGTACGGTATTTCATACACAGACCTCATCAGTCTGCTCATAAATCTGGGAAAAGACCAGGGGCGGGAGGTCTCAACGTTGCGTTTTGATTTCGATCAAAGTTGATTTCACCAGTGATTAATCGAAAACACGCGGTCCAGCGGTAGCCTGTCGAGAAGCGGCTGAGACGCTCTGGTATATCCGAGTGTCAGCAGCATCACAACCCTCATGGAATATGGAACGCTCAGCAGAGACTTTACGTCCTGCTCGTCAAAGGTAGTGTTAAGACAACACCCCAGTCCTTCGTGTCCAGCCTGAATCATCATGAAACTGACCGCGATGCTGAGATCAACCGGATACGACAACTGACCATTAGGCATCTTGTAGTCTATGTTGGTCGTACACAAAGCGATACACACCGGTGCATCCCCTACCCACTCCTGTCCGAAACACGCGTCCTGTAGCCTCATGCGCTTTTCGCTGTCAAGCACAGCGATAAACCTCCAAGGCTGACGGTTCTTCGCGCTCGGAGCGCGTCGCCCGGCTTCGATGACACGTTCGAGACTGTCTCTCGGAACTGGAGTGGACTCGTATTCTCTGACACTGAACCGGCCGCTGATTTCGGGCAATAACTCCATAGGCATCCTGTGTAGACGTAGATATTGACCAAGGCTTCCTGCAGTACGTAGGCTACAGTAATCTCATGATTCGTCGTCTGTTCGTTGCAGCACTCATACTATCAGCTTCACCTGCTTTCTCACAGTCCCCGGCTGCAGATCTCAACTACCTCAACGAGGATGACGTTTATCGTTTGCAAAGGACGCTTCCGAACGATGAAGCCTCCCCGGGTGAGCGGGAACTCCTTGAGTTTATCTCAGAGCGCATACAGCGAGAGTCCGCTGCAAGGTCGTCTGTCGATCACGTAAAACTTGAACGAGTCGAACACAGCAGTGCGCTGAGTGGTCACTCGTTCTCCGATTCCCTCCTGGTAAGCATAGCGGGAAGAACCGATCAGACCCTTCTGATTCTCGTCCCGGTCAATTCTCCATCCTATGTGCAGGACCTCCCGTTCGGCGCACCGGGTGTAATCGCAGCGCTCGAGCTGATCCTGGCTCACACGGAAGAGATTCCCGAGGTAGCGCTTCACGTTGTCTTCGGAACTGCTGCGCGGCGCGACAGGCCTTTATTGCAGAATACCATTCTGGAACGCTTTGACGACTCTCCGCCGGATGCAGTCGTTCTTGTTGATATTCTGACAACAGACCGGACTATGGAAATCGTGTCCGGTAGTCCCGGTGTCGTCGCTCCGCCATGGCTCATCGAGCTTGTACGGCAATCCACGACCGGGTCCGGTTTCACGAGCAGAACACTCGGTACTGCAGAACAGATCTTTCGCATTGGAGCACGTCCATCCGGGCGGGATTATCTTCTTGAACCATTTCTGAATCACGGTATACCGAGTGTTCTGCTCGTCGATGGCGCCACTGCCCGAGAATCGTGGCAGAACGACACACCGCTGAGACTCACACAGTTCGAGACATTCACAACCGCAGATATTCACACGAGTGCCCGTGGTTTGTTCACCATTCTTTCGACGATTACTCGTGATCTGCCGGAGCTTACCCGGTCGGAATGGGACCGGAATGCAATCCGATATACTGTGAGAGGCAGGGAAATCGTTATCGGAGAGACTGAATATCTGATCTTTCTCCTGGTTTCTATCGGATTCGTCTTTGCGTACGCTGTTACGCATCGGCAGGCGCTCGCACGATACATCCGTACCGTACGGAGAAATTTTCTCAGTCTTCCCCTGCTCTTCGGGATCAGTTACGTCTTTCTACTCCTGTTCGGACAGCTTTCCGAAATGATTCTCGTGTTCCGGGGGACCCCGGAACTATCTCGCGTGTTACCGATCGCCTTATTCGGATTCAAGATTTTCGGAGCATTTCTCCTTCTTCAGGTAACGTATCTCACCATCAGAGGACTACCGCTCTCGCGTAACGGCAGCTTTTATTCGGCAGCGTCAGTCCTTATGCTGCTGATTTCGGTTTTCGTGTTCGGAAGCCTCGGTATCGCAACCGCAGCCCCTTTTGTTATGGCCTTGCTCGCCACCGTCCTGTTTACGCTGACCCGTAATCGTGTTGCGAAAATCGTTTTTCTCGTACTTGCAGCTATTCCACCGGCGATACTCACCTATTCGTTTCTATCGCTCGAAGAAGGTGCTACCGTCGCCCGGCTCGTTTCCGATCCCGTTACGAATCTACTTCCCACGCTGGTTGTGATGCCCTACCTCATGCTTCTCGTTCGCATGGACTTTCTTTTTCGTCACCCCGTGAGTGGAGGCAGATCGTTTACGATGAAGATTATATCCACGATCGTTGCTGCAGCCCTGATCATTTCAGCTATACAACTTGCCAGTGGCGCGCCATTCTCCTTCCAGAGGCTGCAGCGTGTGCGGATTACCGAGGAGTCGGATCTGGGCGCAGGAGAAGCAACGCTTGTCATAGAAAGCATTTCGGAAGTACTGGGATTAGACATAATCCACAATGGAGAAACGAAAGACCTGCCACGTCGGTCGACGCGGACACAATACGAGGTTTCGTTACCAGAACCACACCTCGACCTGCAGGTAGATGAAGAGAGCTTCCTTGCGCGTCGCATCGTAAACGTCAGGATAACCACCGATCTTGACCTGGAATCGCTTGAAATCGCGCTTCTGTCCGATGAACCTCTGCTGATCTATCAGTCAACGTTTCCGTTCCGCGTCAGCTCCGCCGGAAATCGCGTCGAGTTCGTTTCCGGACGGAATCCCCCGAATGAACTGGAACTGCAGTTCGTGATCCCGGTCGAATCCGAACCCCTGATCGAGATGCGATCCACTGCGTCACGGATACTCCGACTCCAGTACGAGCACGATGCGGCGATCCACGTACATCAATCAGCCACACAGACAATCCGCCGACCGCTTCTTGAGGCTCACAGTACCCCCCAATGAACAGAGATCGAACAGGTTATCCGCTTTGGTTTCACGTAGATCTTGACGCATTCTATGCATCTGTCGAACAGAGGGATAACCCGACACTTCAGGGTAAAGCAGTGATAGTTGGTGGCGACAGAAATCTTCGCGGAGTGGTCAGCGCGTGCAGCTATGAGGCGCGAAAATTCGGTGTCCATAGTGCGATGCCGGCAGCAGAAGCTGCTCGGCTATGTCCCGAAGGGGTGTTTCTGCCCGTGCGAATGGATCGCTACCAGGAGGTTTCGGAGGGGATCATGAAACTCCTCTCAACGGCAACACCGGCTATGCACCAGATATCCATAGATGAGGCGTTCCTGGACATGAGCGGAACCGAGCGTCTGCTCGGACCGGCTATCGATCAGGCATCACGGCTCAAACGCCTCGTACGGAACGAATACGGACTTACAGCATCAATCGGCATTGCCAGATCCCGACTCCTCGCGAAGATGGCATCAGACTACCGGAAACCAGACGGACTGTATCAGGTTGATCGCGATGAGCAAGAGCGCTTTGTCGCGTCCCTTGATCTCAAAGACCTCTGGGGACTCGGGAAAAAAACTCGCATCCGACTATTACAACTTGGAATCGAGACGGTTCAGGAGCTGCGGGCGCAGACCGAGTCCTTTCTTCGCGGGCATCTCGGACCTTCAACCGGGACCTATCTCTACAAGGCGTGTCGCGGGATCGATCCCGGGATATTTACGTCGCTTTCACGGAAACATTCTGTATCTACTGAAACGACCTTTGGCCATGATGTGACGGACCGGGATGCTGTCGAGACGGTATTGCTGCAGCTTTGTGAGCAGGTCATGTATCGTTGTTTCAGGGCGAACGCCTTTGGCTTTACCGTTACCACGAAGGTGCGATCTGAAGACTTTCGTACATCATCACGACAGAAAACACTCAAGCGCAGGGTTCAGTCCGTAGATGAACTGTTTGCGACCGCGCGAGCTCTGCTCGCTGAAAGCTGGGACGGCACCCCGATTCGCCTGATCGGTGTCGGCATCGTCAGCGATACCACACACGTAAACCGGGACCAGCCGGACCTTTTCGGTCCAACTGACGATTCTGACACGAAAAAACGCACCGTCGAGGAGACTGTCTGGAGGCTGCGGGAACGACTAGGGGTAGATGTACACAAAGCCCGCACGCTTCGAGATGCTCAGAACTCCGGTGAGAACACCTGAGGCAGTAGAGGCGCAATCAGGCGCGCGAGTTGTGAAAGCAACATACCATCGTCTCCGGTAAACGGATCCCGGGTGTGGCTGTCGATATCTATCTGGCCAAGATACACCCCGCTCAGGACAATGGGTTCGACGTACTCGGCCTTCGTCTGTACGCTGCAACTCAAGTAGTTCGGTTCCGCACCGACGTCGGGGACCACAAAGCTTCGCTCCGTTTCGGCGCTCTGCCCGCAGATACCTCTCCCGTATGGTATCTGCGTATGCTCAGTCGGCGCACCCGAAAAAGGACCGAGAACAAGCAGTCGCTCGTCCGGAACGGCGAAGTACAAGCCCACCCAGTCGTAATGAGCGATACGGTCCCTGAGAAGGTCACAGATGCGCTGGAGGCACGCACCCGGTTCATTCGCCGGCGGAAATAGTGCTTTACACTCCGTTAGAAGCAGATCGACGTCATTGAAAGGCATTTTTCTTCCCCAGGCTATTGATATAGCGTTTTCTCTCCCGTAGATTAGGCAGAAATCGACAGCTGGAGCAAGCACACATGATCAAGATGAATCCGCACTACAATAAACTCAACGCATCCTATCTGTTCTCAACGATTGCGAAAAAAATTACCGAACACCAGAATGCAAATCCCGATACCAGTCTTATCCGCCTGGGAATTGGCGACGTCACCCATGGCCTTGCAAAACCATGTGTAGACGCCTTGAAGGCTGCCGCAGATGAGTTGGGATCCGACGAGAGCTTTCGCGGCTACGGACCCGAGCAAGGCTACGCATTTCTCAGAGAGACAATTGCGGAGAATGATTATCATCAACGCGGCGCCGACATTGATCCTGACGAAGTATTTGTCAGCGACGGCGCAAAGTGCGACAGCGGGAACTTTCTTGACGTTCTCGCCAATGATATCGTCGTTGGAGTTCCCGATCCCGTGTATCCCGTGTATGTCGACACGAATGTCATGGCTGGTCGAACGGGCGCCTTTTCCGACGGTCGATACGACGGGCTGCAGTACCTTGAAGGCACCGTCGACAACGGCTTTGTCCCCACGCCACCTTCCAGCCATCTCGACCTTGTTTATCTCTGTTTTCCGAATAATCCGACCGGAGCATCCGCCACACGGTCACAGCTCTCCGAATGGGTTTCCTACGCTCTCGAGCACAACGCGCTTATCCTGTTTGACGCGGCCTACGAGCGCTTTATACAGTCCACCGATGTCCCGCACAGTATTTACGAGATCGAAGGAGCCCGTTCATGTGCCGTGGAGATACGAAGTTTCTCGAAAACGGCCGGTTTCACCGGAACTCGTTGTGCATTCACGGTGGTCCCGAAAGACATCGAGATCGCAGATGACTCAGGTGAAAAACGATCCCTCCACAGTCTCTGGAATCGTCGACAGAGCACGAAGTTCAACGGCGTATCATACCCCGTACAACGAGCGGCAGAGGCGGTCTACAGCCCGGAGGGACGCAGGGAGGTGGATTATCGCGTTAACTACTATATGGAGAATGCCAGGCTGATCCGGGACATCATGACGAACGCAGGGTACACGGTCTCAGGCGGTGTCGACAGTCCCTACATCTGGGTCCAGACGGGAACGGACAGCTGGTCCTTCTTTGACAGAATGCTGACTGAAGCACAAGTCGTCATTACCCCGGGGGTGGGCTTCGGTCGTATGGGAGAGGGCTTTATTCGCATTAGTGCGTTTAACCACCGCGAGAAAGTGGAAGAGGCCATGGAGCGGATAACGCGGGCTTTGTAATCTGCCTTCCTCGATTATCCTGGAAGACCGTTAATACATGTGCCCCATGCGGTCTTTCTTCGTCTCCATGTACAGTCTGTTATGATGATTCCAGGCGGTAACCACGGGTATTCGCCGGGTAACAGGGATGCCCTCTGCAGTGAGCTTGTCGATTTTGTCCGGATTATTGGTCATGAGGGCAACAGACTCTATGCCCAGTAACCTCAGAATAGCTGCCGCCACGTCGTAACTGCGTGCTTCTGCAGGAAATCCCAGGTACTCGTTCGCCTCGATTGTATCAAGACCAAGATCCTGCAGTTGATACGCCTTGATCTTGTTTATGAGGCCGATGCCACGACCTTCCTGCTTCAGATACACGACAGCCCCGCAATCCCGCTCTGAGATGTACTCGATCGCCGCTTCAAGCTGATCGCGACAGTCACACCGCAACGAGCCCCAGACATCTCCGGTGTGACACTGGCTGTGAACCCGGACAGGCACTCCCTGCCCGCCTGATACGTCGCCGCGAACAATCGCGGTATGCTCTTTCCCTGTCGTCTTATCGACAAAGCCGTATAGAACGAAGCTGCCAAAACGGGTCGGAAATGCCGCCTCGGCAGCTAGTTCGACGTCACATGGCGCATCGGCATAATCTCCATCACTGCCGACAGGCAGCTCATGAAGAGGAAACCGCGGCTCGCCGAACATTTTCTGCCGCAGGTTATTTCGTAACGCGGTCAAGTCTCGGGACTTTTCCTCAGACGTCTGTTGTGATGATCCAGGTGTACCTTTTGAGTTATCCGAAAACATTGTCGTTACAATTACCCCACATATATATTCTCTCGCGCTTGAGCGATAGAATACCGGATTAGCGCGTCAAGGAAAACCGGAAGAAACCGTAGCCAACGACCTCTTCGAGAAGAAGTCGCTTCAAAGCGTCGCCGCCGACCATAGATCGACACCACTCGCTGTATCGGGAACCGAGTTTCAGGAAGGGCACAAAAACGCGCAGGAGATAGTCTCGTGTCCCATGCGCCGAGACGTAGACTGTCCAGTCACGAAACTCCTCGAGCCGGTAACCATGCCTCCGGGCGGCCGAAACCAGCTCATCGTAAGACACGACCGATGGTACCCTCCATCCCCAGGTGTATGTCTGAAATCTACGATATCGTGCTGAACCTTCCAAGGGAAAGCGCTTCTGAAAGTCATCGATCACGATCAGAGTACTATCCGGTCGCCCGTAGCGTGCAGCCGAAGCGAAGAATGTGTCAACCGATGCAAGATGCACCATCGATTCGACCGCATACACCAGGTCATAGGAACCGGCTTGTACTTCATGAGTATCCAGTACTGCGAAGTTACCTTGTATGATCTTCGAACTCGCATCGTCCGGACCGTCGGCAGGATGCAGTCGTCTCCCGGCCTCTTCAGCCTGTGTCCGACTCAGCGTAATGCCTGTGTAACGAGCCTTCTGTCGAGCCCGGAGATACGCTATCGTCCCACCGACTCCGCAGCCAAGATCAAGAACGTCCACAGCACGCACTTCACGCATACACATGAGAAGCTGCCTGTTCACAAATGACACTGCGTCCTGCAGGTGCGAGACTCCCGGAGCCCAGACGGGGCGGTGTATGGCACCAGACTCACGGCCTCTGCCGAAGCGGAGAAACAGTGCCCCTGCCCTGTCGTAATAACGCCCTACCGAAACGCTCTGGTCATGCATACAGACCTAAACTGCCTCATAGTCCGAATCGTAGGTCGTCCACTCTGAACGGAGGCGTCTGTACTCGTTACCGAGTTCAGTACTCAACGCAATGCAATCGTCGATCTGTTCCTGCTCAGCGGCATCCTCGAGTCGTGAAGCAGCCTGCCCAAGGCGTACTGCCTCCAGGCTCAGCGCACCGCCTTTGATGCTGTGTGCCGTAGATCTGATCTCGACAGCATTCTTCTCGTCCAGCAGTCGCGTCAGTTCGTCAATCTGCACATGAACCTTGTCGAGAAAACCCCTCATCACCCGTCTAAGCACGTCCGGCTTGCCCATAAACGACTCGACCGCCCCGGTATAGTTCAGCACAGGGACAGTGTCCGCAGTACCCGATCCGGTAGACAACGTTTCCTGTAGCTCCTGACTGCTGTGTCGTCCGAGCCATTGCGTGAGGAGTTGACGCACGTCCTTTGGCTTGAATGGCTTGGACATATAATCGTCCATTCCGTAATCAAGGCATCGCTGACGCTCATCGGAATGCGCGTTTGCGGTCACTGCAATGATTGGCATGTTCAGTCCGGCATCTCGCATTGCGCGAGCGGCGTCGTAACCGTTCATGCGGGGCATCTGTATATCCATAAAAACGACACCTGGCTTCAGTTCGGAAGCGCGCTCGAGCGCCTCCTGACCGTCGGACGCAACTTCAACAGTGCAACCAGTCTTTTCGAGTATGGTACGAAAGAGCTGCTGGTTTACGAAGTGATCCTCCGCAACAAGCACGCAGGCCGTACTGGCGACTTCAACCACGGATTCCTTCGTATCCAGCGGTCTGCTTCCGGTCTCGTCAGCGGTCTGTTCATCGTCAGAATCCAGGGTTTCCAGCTCTGCGATTTCGTCTGCATCCTCGGCATCGTCCACAATCGGAGCCACTTCTACGAATGCCGCTTCGAGCGCCCGCGCAAGATCAGCCCACTTTACCGGTTTGTTGACATACGCATCAAACCAGTTCAGCAGCTTCATTTTCGCTTCACCGCCCATGACACCTGCGGGGGTCATGAGAATCAGCCTGGTCTCCCGTCCTGCCTCATTTCTCAACGAGTTGATCTCGCTCGCGAGTTGCCATCCGTCGATTCCTGGCAGGACGGCGTCGATGAGTACGATGTCGTAATTATCTTCGCGGTCTTCGCGTGGGTGGAGACGTTTCAGGGCTTCTTCACCGCTCTGTACGGTTTCAACGTCAAGATTCCACGCTCTCAGATAACTGCGGATGACCTCGCAGGTTCGACGATTATCGTCCACCACAAGAACACGGTGAGCACTCGAACGATTCAGGTTCGGTTTGTCCACGGAAAACCGGCGCATACCCTTATCTACAAACGGCACGGTAAACCAGAACGTAGACCCCTGACCTTCACGGGACTGGACACCGATACTCCCGTTCATAAGCTCAATAAGACTTCGAGAAATGGAAAGCCCGAGACCGGTACCACCAAACTTCCTCGTTGTCGAGGAATCAACCTGACTGAAGGGCTTGAAAAGGCGGTTGAGTTTATCGTCAGCGATACCTGTACCCGTATCGATAACTCGAATAACGATGGCGGGTCGCGAGATGTCCGGCGCCTGGCGGGCTTCAAGAACAATTTCTCCGGTGTTTGTGAACTTGACGGCGTTGTTGAACAGATTGACGATAACCTGCCGCAGCCGGACAGGATCACCGTCAAAAAACTGAGGGATGTGCGGAGCGATATCGATAACAACGTCGAGGCCCTTTTTATGCGCCTCCAGGCTCACGAGATCGACTGCCTCCTGTATGGTCTTGACCAGGTCGAACTCGATGACCTCGAGTGAGAGCTTACCGGCCTCGATCTTCGAGAAATCAAGGATATCGTTTATCAGGCCCAGGAGGACCTCGGCGCCGAAGCGTATCTGCTCTCCGTACTCGCGCTGCTCGGGATCAAGGCGCGTTTCCATGAGCAGTTCGGTCATTCCCGTAACCGTGTGTATTGGCGTGCGGATCTCATGACTCATATTTGCAAGAAAAGCCGACTTCGTACGGGTTGCACGTTCAGCAATCTCTTTCTCGCGACGAAGTCTCTCCTGTCCGCGACGCTCTTCGGTCACGTCTTCGAGAAGGACAAACACAAACGGAGACGTTTCCACTCCCGACACGTAGGAGCAGTTCAGCCGGCACCAAGGTTCGGTGCCATCGATGTTCTTTACCCTGACGATCGTCTGTAAGGGATACGAACCATCCACAATCATATCCTTGAACTGCTCGATGAACAGATCAATCTCGTCCTCGTGCAGAAATCTGTACAGCGCCTCTCCGTGAAGATCCGTTTCGGGTCGATTGAAGATCGCGCATGCGGACTCGTTCACATGCTGTATGTGTGCCCCGGTATCCAGAACAGCCATACCGACAGGAGAATGATTGAATATGATCTGGAACTGGTGCTCTGACGTGGGCATCAAGCGTCCTAGAAGTTGCTTCGCAAGACCTCAGTGGCCTTGCGAATCACATGCTCAGGTTTCAGAGGTTTTATGAGATAGCTTTTCACACCGAGCTTGAGAGCTTTGACAACCGCTTCGCGCTGAGACAATGCGCTGAGAACGATCACAGGCGGTACCCCCGTCTTTTCCCGAAGTTCGGCCAGGACCGCGAAGCCGTCTTTCTTCGGCATCATGAGATCGAGAAAGAGAAGATCATAGTTAAGACCTTCGGGATCGGCGACGAAATCCGCACCATCGTCGTACGTTGTCACGGTAACGCTGGTGTCTTCGAAGACCGTTTTTATCAGCTCCTGTATTACAATATCGTCGTCGATAACGGCAACACGAGCCGAGCCGGTAATGTCCGGAACCGGGGTAGAATCGGGAGCAGGTGCATTCTCGCCACCAAAGCGCAGATTTATTGACTCTTTCTTTCCGCTTTTTGGTGCACTGGCGCTCAGGAACTCTTTCTGTACGGTCCTGCTTTCCTTGTCAACGTAACTGCCAGCTTTTCTACCGAGCAGACCATCCATCGCTCGTTCCAGTGTGTCTGCCACTTCTATCCCGCTGTACTCTTTCCTCTGGTCCACGAACACGCGGACTTTTTCGTTCGCGGTCAGTATTTTCAGCTGCTTCGGTTTGACACTGGTACAGTCGAGGATGGTATTCAGCAGTGCTGATAGTTTGCCGGTATCTGCATCACCAATCTCTATACTGCTCATCATAACAAGCACCTTGGGGTTAGGTACCTTGTAGAGGTCGAGCAGCTCCTGGATCTTATACTTCAGCAGCCCTATCTTGTCACTGTTCAAACCCTGGGCGACCTCAATAAAGAGGATCTGATCGTTAAAGTGCGCTTCAACTATACACGGAGTATTATCTACTTTAACCTCAACCCCGAGTATTTCGCTGACTGCGGCAAGCAACTGGTCGAGCTTGATGGGCTTGGTAAAGAACTTCTTGACATTAAATGGCGCAATCTGAACCACATTCTCACGCTCTATACGGTTACTCGCCATGATAACCGGGACATCTTTCGCATTGGGATCGGCGTTCTTTTTTTGAAGAACATCCAAAGCACTCGCCCGGGAAAGGTAGAAGTCCATGATGACCAGATCCGGAACCTGGTTTCTGAGCTTGACGGTTCCGTCGAGTCCATTCACAGCAACGGTTACGTCAAACCCGTACTGCTCGAGTTTCGTCTGGAGAAAATCCCGAAACAGTTGTGACTCATCAATAACCAGAATCTTTTTCATATAACACCTCACCGATACCGACGTATTCTTTTATACCTGCGCATGCAAGCGAGCGCAAGAAGCAGAATATCGAATTGACGTCGTCCCGAGCCCGCGCGTACTATCTTAAGGCTATGAGCGTCCACATACGATACCCGCGCAACTCGGTTTTACTCTCCTGCATACTAACGTTCTTTCTTTCTTTTGTAACGGCTCAGGTTTCCGGCCAACCCGTAATTCGCGTCTCTCCGCTCATCTGGGGAGCTCAGGTCCGTCTGGAACACCAACTACCTGGCGGAAGTCTCCCAACCATCATCGGAGGCTCTCTTGGCGCCTCTGTCGGTTCCACGCCGTATCTCCGTCAACCCGACGGTGTCCCCTTCGAAGCCGGACAGCTGACGGACAGCGATCGCACGACGTCGGTTCGCAGTACGTTTCTCGGTTGGAACGCTGACTTCTCCCGATCGCTCCTGCTGAACGTAAATGACGAGTCCATTTTCTCGGTCTTCATCGGGTATTGGGGCCGACTCGACTCTCGATACGACGGTCAGGCGGAATCAACCATGTTCCTCGCCGACCCGCTTCCGCACGACTATCAGGGCCAGCTGTTAAACAGTCTGCGAACCGGTCTGGAGTTCTGTCGTGTCAGAACCGTGAACGCGTCACCTGTGCTTGAGGGTTTCGACGGTGAGATTACATTAGAGTGGGCTCCGCGAGAGTTTTTTAACGAGTTTTTCGGAATCG